>CAYUQW010000006.1:0-23565 GCA_964446985.1 uncultured Flavobacteriaceae bacterium | reverse complement strand
ATGCCAAGGTTCAAATAGGGCATCAAAAATGAAGTTTGACGGCTGCTGTTATTGACCGAGGAAAGCCGGTAGGTGTTTGATGTTAATGAAAATGTGTAATTGACATATTTCAAACCCGCAACCGTCGAAGGCATAAAATGATTGTAATGCACCGTATCGGAATAGAAAACCAAATGCCCCATAGCCGAATTTTCCACGTTGGCCGGATCCATCGGATCGCCGAATCTGTAATATGAATATAACGAATAGGAGCCGTCCTGGGCATTCAGGTTATTTGCGGTAATTGTCAGGAAAAATAACAAGGTATAAAAAAATTTGTTCATTGCAGGTTCCGGTTTAATATGTCGTTGAGACCGTAAGCTTGTAGAAATTTAATGTGTGCAAATATGCTAATTTTTAATGAGTTTGCCAAGCGGGGCGCATCGCCTCCCGTTAAAATGATTTTTATGTCGGGGAAACGGGAGCGGTATTCACCGGCAATTCCTTCGATTTCTTTGATTGTCCCGAGGAAAACGCCCGAATGAATGGACGATACCGTGTCATTTCCGATCAGTTCCGGTGTTTTGTCGGGCGGTTGCAATAAGGGGAGTTTACTGGTATAATTGTGTAGTGCCTGATAGCGGATGTATAATCCGGGTGAAATGCCCCCGCCGAGATATTCCCGATGCTCGTTGACGAAGTCATAGGTTATGCAAGTTCCGGCATCAATAATGAGTAGGTTGCCCTCGGTTTGTTGGAGTGCACCGGCAACCAAAGCTATGCGGTCGGGCCCCAAGCTATGTGGCGTGGTATATTTGATTTTGAAAGGCAAATCGAGTTTTGACGACAATATTATATAAGGTATATTTTTTTCGTCCAGTCGATTGAGTAAATGAATATCCTTTTTACCCGTGATTGATAAAATGGCCTTGGAAACCGGATAATTTTCCCAAGAATCCTCCCCGGATGAAAATTGTCCGATCAACCGGTTTTCGTCGAAAATGCTCAGTTTTGTTCTCGTATTGCCTATATCGATGCAGAGATTCATATATCGTTTGAACATTTAAACGCAAATATAGGTCAAATGTTATGGAAATGCGGTTTTTCCTTCCGGAAAAATTCCTGTCCGGCTCATATTCCGGGTTGATTTTTATCGGAGATTGGCAATAATGAAACGAATTGGACATTATCACGAAATTATTGTAAATTTGCGCGTCATAAAATCAATGTTAATAACAAAAACGAAATAATTATGGGAATTCAAATTCTTTATTTGACTTTAGCCGTTAGTATTTTGGCTTTATTATTTACCTGGTGGCGTTCGGTGTGGATAGGAAAACAGGATGCGGGGGATTCCCGGATGGTAAGAATCGGCAATCATATCCGTCGCGGTGCCATGGCTTTTCTTTTTGCCGAATACCGCGTTTTGATTGTGTTTGTCTTGGTAGTATTTGCTTTGTTGGCCCTATCGGCTGATCCGAAAACCTCTTCTTGGCTTATCGGGGTATCCTTTATTTTGGGTGCTTTCAGTTCCGCTTTGGCCGGTTTTATCGGTATGCGCGTGGCAACCTTGGCCAATGTCCGTACGGCCAGTGCGGCAAGGAAAAGCCTCGGCAAAGCCCTTGAAGTGGCTTTTACGGGCGGAAGCGTTATGGGGCTTGCCGTTGTAGGTCTCGGTGTTTTCGGACTTTCTCTGTTGTTTGTTTTATATAAGGATTTAGGTTGGGATACCTTGAAGGTAATCACGGTGATAACCGGATTTTCTTTCGGTGCTTCGTCTATTGCTCTGTTTGCCCGTGTTGGCGGCGGTATTTATACCAAAGCCGCTGACGTAGGTGCCGATTTGGTGGGAAAAGTCGAAGCCGGTATCCCCGAAGATCACCCGTTGAATCCCGCTACCATTGCCGATAATGTGGGCGATAATGTGGGAGATGTTGCCGGAATGGGTGCCGACTTGTTCGAATCTTATGTAGGCTCTTTGGTCAGTGCGATGGTGCTGGGGGCTACTTTTATCGGTATGTCCGCTTTCGGAGACGGTAATCAATTGAATCCGGTATTGTTGCCGCTTGCCTTGGCTGCATTGGGTATTTTAACATCTATTTTCGGAACTTTCTTTGTGCGCGTAAAAGACGGCGGAAGCCCGCACAAAGCATTGAATACGGGAGAAATTGTGGCGGGAATTTTAATGATCGTTCTTTCCTGGTTTACCGTGAAGTATTTCCTTCCCGATCAATGGGATGTGAATGGAAGGGTTTATACCGCTTCCGGCGTTTTCTGGGCTATAGTCCTTGGGTTAGTTGCCGGTATTTTGATCGGATTGATTACGGAGTATTACACCGGTACGTATAAAAAGCCCGTATGGCGTATCGTAAAGCAATCGACTACGGGTCATGCTACGAATATTATCGCGGGTTTGAGCGTTGGAATGGAATCCACATTGTTCCCTATTTTGATTTTGGCCATTGCCATAGTAGGCGCTTACTCCTTTGCAGGTTTATACGGTATTGCACTTGCTGCGGTGGGTATGTTATCCAATTTGGGTATTCAATTGGCGGTGGATGCCTACGGTCCCATTGCCGATAATGCCGGCGGGATTGCCGAGATGGCAAAATTGCCTCATGAAGTACGCAACCGTACCGATAAATTGGATGCCGTAGGAAATACGACAGCGGCTATCGGTAAAGGTTTTGCAATCGGATCGGCCGCTTTGACGGCATTGGCATTGTTCTCCGCCTTTATGCAAACGGCCAAACTCCAAAGTATCGATGTTTCGTCCCCCAAAGTAATGGCAGGTTTGTTGATCGGCGGTATGTTGCCATTCTTGTTCTCGTCAATGGCTATGGGTGCCGTGGGACGTGCGGCCAAAGATATGATCGATGAAGTACGTCGTCAATTCCATAATATTCCCCAATTGAAAAAAGCATTGGAGATTATGCGCAAATACGGGGATAAGGATGAATCTTTATGGGATAAAAAAGATTTGGAAGCCTTTGCTTCCGCCGATGAACATGCCGAATATGAAAAATGTGTGGAAATTTCCACCAAAGCATCCATTCGCGAAATGGTATTGCCCGGTTTGATAGCCATTTTCACCCCTATTTTGATTGCTTGGATAGGCGGCGCCGAAATGTTAGGCGGGTTGTTGGCCGGGACTTTGGTGAGCGGTGTCATGTTGGCCATTTTCCAAGCCAATGCCGGTGGTGCTTGGGATAATGCGAAGAAAATGATAGAAGAAGGCGTAGAAGTTGACGGGAAGAAACTTACCAAAGGCTCCGAAGCCCATGCGGCGGCTGTTACAGGTGACACGGTAGGCGATCCGTTTAAAGATACTTCGGGGCCTTCGCTGAATATTTTGATCAAATTAATGTCGGTAATTGCCTTGATTTTAGCGCCGTTGCTGGCAGCCGGCGTATTAAAGTCGCTATTGTAAAGACAGGAGAAAAACGGTAAGCGGATTTTTTTGAAAAAAACTTTGGAGGATAAAAAAAAAGTTTATAAATTTGCGTGCCGTTTGGAAAGGGACTTGCCGATGTAGCTCAGTTGGTCAGAGCAGCTGATTTGTAATCAGCAGGTCGTGGGTTCGAATCCCTCCATCGGCTCTGCGATGAGTTGGCTCATTGAAAGAAAAAGGGTGGGGTTCCCGAGTGGCCAAAGGGGGCAGACTGTAAATCTGTTGCGCGAGCTTCGGAGGTTCGAATCCTCCCCCCACCACCTTGATTATAATAATTGAGGAAAAAGCGGGAGTAGCTCAGTTGGTAGAGCGTCAGCCTTCCAAGCTGAATGTCGCGGGTTCGAGTCCCGTTTCCCGCTCAACTCGACAAGCCGATGTAGCTCAGGGGTAGAGCGTTTCCTTGGTAAGGAAAAGGTCACGGGTTCAAATCCCGTCATTGGCTCAAGCGAGTCTATATTTTGGATAAAAAATATTTACTAAAAACAAGTTATTATGGCAAAAGAAAAGTTCGAACGAACCAAACCGCACGTCAATATCGGTACGATTGGTCACGTTGACCACGGTAAAACCACATTGACGGCAGCAATAACGAAAGTGTTGGCGGAAAAAGGTCTTGCAGAGCAAAAAGACTTTGAATCCATCGACAACGCTCCCGAAGAAAAAGAAAGGGGTATTACGATTAACACGGCACACGTGGAATATGAAACGGACAAACGTCACTATGCACACGTTGACTGTCCCGGTCACGCCGACTATGTAAAGAACATGGTAACGGGTGCGGCTCAGATGGACGGAGCCATTTTGGTTGTTGCGGCTACGGACGGTCCTATGCCTCAGACTCGCGAACATATTTTGTTGGCTCGTCAGGTAGGTGTGCCTAAGATTGTAGTATTTATGAACAAAGTGGATATGGTAGATGACGAAGAGTTGTTGGAGTTGGTAGAGATGGAAATTCGTGATTTGCTTTCGTTCTATGAATACGACGGAGACAATACGCCTATCATTCGAGGTTCGGCTTTGGGTGCATTGAACGGGGATCCGAAGTGGGTTAAGACGGTAGAAGAATTGATGGATGCCGTTGACAATTGGATTGACGAGCCCCAACGAGATGTTGACAAGCCTTTCCTTATGCCTGTTGAAGATGTGTTTTCCATTACGGGACGCGGTACGGTTGCTACCGGTCGTATCGAAACAGGTGTTATTCACACTGGAGATCCGGTTGAAATCATCGGTTTCGGTGATGAAAAGTTGAATTCGGTAGTTACCGGTGTGGAAATGTTCCGTAAAATTTTGGATGAAGGTCAGGCCGGCGATAACGTAGGTTTGTTGCTGCGCGGTATTGACAAAAAACAAATCCGTCGCGGTATGGTTATTGCGGCTCCCGGATCCATTACTCCTCACAAAAAATTCAAAGCAGAGGTTTACATTTTGAAAAAAGAAGAAGGTGGTCGTCATACGCCTTTCCACAATAATTACCGTCCTCAGTTTTATCTCCGTACGACGGACGTTACCGGTGAGATTCATCTGCCCGAAGGAGTGGAAATGGTATTGCCCGGCGATAACCTGACTATTGAAGTTGAATTGATCCAACCTGTTGCTTTGAATAAAGGGTTGCGGTTTGCTATCCGCGAAGGAGGTCGTACGGTTGGTGCCGGTCAGATTACGGAAATTCTTGATTGATTTCAAGGATATAAGATGAAATAAGTAAACGAATTTGGAGTCCGTTGCGGCTTCAAATTCGTTTCGTTCCATACGGGCATAGCTCAGTTGGTAGAGCACCGGTCTCCAAAACCGGGTGTCGGGAGTTCGAGTCTCTCTGCCCGTGCGCATAAAACCGCATATAACTATATTTATGAGTGATAAAAAAGGTTTTTTCAACGGTGTTATCGAGTATGTGAAAGGAGCGTATGACGAATTGATTCACCATGTAGTGTGGCCCAGTTGGAAAGAAGCTCAGAAACTGACTGTGGTGGTAGCCGTATTCAGCTTGGTTTTTGCTTTACTCTTGTTTGCCGTTGATTATATTTTCAGACAAATATTGGGATTGTACTATAAGATGGTTAAATAAACTGTTTATGTCGGGAGATAAAAAATGGTATGTACTTCGTGTAATCAGCGGTCAGGAGAATAAAATCAAGCGTTTGATTGAGAACGAAGTGGAAAAATACGGGTTGACGGATTTTGTGGGAGATATTCTTGTGCCGACCGAGAAGGTGGTTAAAATGGTTAAAGGAAAGCGCGTTACAAAAGAGAAAACATTGTTTCCCGGCTATATGTATGTTGAAGCGCACTTGACGGGCGAGGTTCCGCATTTAATTAAAAGCATTCCGGGTGTTTTGGGATTTTTGAGCGGTGTTAAGGGAGGGGATCCCGAACCGATCACCCAGGCCGAGATCAACCGTTTGTTAGGAAAGATGGATGATTTGGCACTTGAAGAAGGGCATATTCACAATCCGTTCAAGGCAGGAGATGCCGTTAAGATTATTGACGGTTTATTCAAAGATTTCGAAGGGGTTGTGGAGGAAGTCAGTGATGATAATAAGAAATTGCGGGTAACGGTTAAAATGTTCGGACGGAAGACGCCGATAGAATTGAATTATTACCAAGTGGAGAAAATATAGTTACGCACTACATAAATGCTTCCAAGTAAAAATTAAATTAACAAGAACAATGGCAAAAGAAATTTTCAAAGTAATCAAGCTACAAATTCGGGGAGGTCAAGCGAATCCTTCGCCGCCGGTAGGACCCGCACTTGGAGCAGCCGGTGTGAACATTATGGAATTTTGCAAGCAATTCAATGCCCGTACGCAAGACAAGCAAGGGCAGGTTTTGCCTGTATCCATTAATGTTTACAAGGACAAATCATTTGATTTCGTTGTAAAGACACCGCCTGCTGCCGTGCAGTTGATGGAAGCGGCCAAAATCAAGAAGGGTTCCGGCGAGCCTAACCGAAAGAAAGTAGGGAGTGTTACCTGGGATCAGGTAAGGAAGATAGCAGAAGACAAGATGCAGGATTTAAATGCATTTTCGGTAGAGAAAGCCATGTCGATGATAGCCGGAACGGCCAGATCGATGGGTATTACGATTGAAGGTGAAAAGCCTTTTAACGATTAAAATCTTGATTTATGGCAAAAATCAGTAAGAAGAGAAAAGCGGCCTTATCAAAATACGATAAGAACAAGCTTTATACTTTGGAAGAAGCATCCAAGTTGGTAAAGGCTCTGTCCTATGAGAATTTCGATGCATCCGTGGATTTGGCCGTACGTTTGGGTGTAGACCCGCGTAAAGCCGATCAAATGATTCGCGGTGTTGTTTCATTGCCGCACGGAACGGGGAAAGAAGTTCGTGTTTTGGCATTGGTAACGCCCGATAAAGAGGATGAAGCCAAAGAAGCCGGTGCGGATTATGTAGGTTTGGACGAATACATCGAAAAGATCAAGAAAGGATGGACCGATGTGGATGTTATTATCACGATGCCGCAAGTGATGCGTAAATTGGGACCTTTGGGCAGGATTTTGGGACCTCGGGGCTTGATGCCTAATCCCAAAACAGGGACCGTTACGATGGAAGTCGGAAAGGCCGTTAAAGAGGTCAAAGCCGGGAAGATAGATTTTCGTGTTGATAAAAAAGGTATCGTACACGCTTCCATCGGCAAGGTATCTTTTGATCCCGAGAAAATCAAAGAGAATGCCGAAGAATTGATCCATACGTTGGTTAAGATGCGACCTGCATCCGCCAAAGGTACCTATATGAAAAGCATTGCCATGTCCAGCACAATGGGGCCGGGCATTAAGATCGATACCAAGTCCGTTTAACCACATTCTAAAAAAACATTTATGAGAACGCGAGAAGAAAAAGCGCAGATGATAGCCGACTTGAAGCAACGCTTGTCGGAATATAATGTGATTTATTTCGTAGATATCCTCGGGCTTGATGCACCAACGACATATGCTTTACGATCCGCTTGTAACAAAGGTGATGTTAAATTGCAGGTTGTGAAGAACACGCTCTTAGCCAAAGCTATGGAGCAATCCGACAAGGATTTTGAAAATCTTGACACCGTTTTGCACGGAAGTACGGCATTGATGTTATCGGAAGTAGGGAACAAGCCTGCAAAAATCATCAAAGAGTTTCGTAAGAAGAATGATAAGCCGGTATTGAAAGGTGCTTGGATTGATGAAGGGGTATATATCGGTGATGAACATCTGGAGGCATTATCATCCATCAAATCCAAAGAGGAATTGTTGGGCGATATTATTGCCTTGTTGCAATCGCCGGCCAAGAATGTTATTTCCGCATTGAAGAGCGGAGGCAATACCATTGCCGGATTGGTTAAAGCATTGTCCGAGCGAGGATAATTTGAGAGCATGAGAACTAACAACAAACAAAAACAATAGAAAAATGGCAGATTTAAAATCATTAGCAGAACAATTGGTTAACTTGACGGTAAAAGAAGTTCAAGAATTAGCCGACATTCTCAAAGAAGAGTATGGCATTGAACCCGCAGCAGCAGCCGTAGCCGTAGCAGGACCGGCAGCCGGCGGAGGAGAAGCCGCAGAAGAAAAAACCGAGTTTGATGTGATTTTGAAATCACCGGGCGCATCCAAATTGGCTGTTGTCAAACTGGTTAAGGAATTGACCGGTTTGGGCTTGAAAGAAGCCAAGGCAGTCGTTGACAGCGCTCCCGCACCTGTTAAAGAAGGCGTATCCAAAGATGAAGCCGAAGGCATCAAAAAAGCTTTGGAAGAAGCCGGTGCGGAAGTCGAACTCAAATAATTTTTTCCGAAATCACAGAAGTTTAGGTCAATTTTATTTGGCCTAAACTTTTGTATTCTATGATGGAATACTTTTTTGACATAAACTTTTAAATTTTGTCCTTCGATATGGCAAATAAATCAGCTACCACCGCAGATTCAATTCTCCAACAGATTGATAAGCATAATAACCGGATTAGTTTTGCATCCGTTAAGCATACGCCGGATTACCCGGATTTTTTGGGTATCATTCAGTCTTTTAAGGACTTTTTCCAGTTGGAAACCAAACCCAACGAGCGTAAAAAAGAGGGTTTGTATAAAGTTTTCAAAGAAAATTTTCCCGTAAAAGATGCCCGTAACCAATATACATTGGATTTTATCGATTATTTTGTTGATCCGCCACGATATTCGGTCAAAGAATGTATTGAGCGCGGATTGACGTATAGTGTTCCCCTGAAAGCAAGATTGAAACTGGAATGTAATGATGAGGATCACGAAGATTTCGAAACCATTGTCCAGGATGTTTATTTGGGTAATATTCCGTACATGACCCCTCGCGGAACTTTTATCATCAACGGAGCGGAAAGGGTTATCATCTCCCAGTTGCACCGTTCGCCCGGGGTGTTTTTCGGCCAGTCGTATCATACGAACGGTACCAAGCTTTATTCGGCACGTATTATTCCGTTCAAAGGTTCGTGGATTGAATTTGCCACGGACATTCACAATGTGATGTATGCCTATATCGACAGGAAAAAGAAATTGCCCGTTACCACTTTGTTGCGTACCATCGGTTTTGAAAGGGATAAAGATATTCTCGAATTGTTCGATTTGGCCGATGAGGTCAAAGTAACCAAGACCGGACTGAAAAAATATTTGGGCAGAAAAATCGCCGCCCGTGTTTTGAAGACGTGGTACGAAGATTTTGTTGACGAAGATACGGGAGAAGTGGTATCCATCGAACGTAACGATATAATAGTAGAGCGGGATACCGTTTTGGAAAAAGAACATCTCGAACGGATTCTGGAAGCAGGCGTAAAGACGATATTGCTCCAAAAAGAAGATACGCACGCCAACGAGTCCGCCATCATATACAATACCTTGCAAAAAGATCCGACCAATTCCGAGAAGGAGGCGGTTGAATACATATACAGACAATTGCGTAATGCCGATGCACCGGACGAAGAAACGGCTCGCGGCATCATCGAAAAGCTGTTTTTCAGTGATCAGCGCTACGATTTGGGTGAAGTGGGCCGCTACCGGATCAATAAAAAATTGAATTTGGATATTCCGATGGACGTTAAAGTCCTAACCAAAGAGGACATTATTTCCATCATCCGGTATTTGATGAAGCTGATCAATTCGAAGCAGGAAGTGGACGATATCGACCACTTGTCCAACAGGCGTGTCCGTACCGTGGGAGAGCAATTGGCCCAACAGTTTTCGGTCGGTTTGGCCAGGATGGTAAGGACCATCAGGGAACGGATGAATGTTCGTGATAATGAAGTATTTACACCAACCGATTTGATCAATGCCAAGACTTTATCATCCGTTATCAATTCGTTTTTCGGGACGAATCAATTGTCCCAATTCATGGATCAAACCAACCCTTTGGCGGAGATAACGCATAAGCGTCGATTATCCGCTTTGGGTCCCGGCGGTCTGTCTCGCGAACGGGCCGGATTTGAGGTCCGCGATGTGCATTACACGCATTATGGCCGGTTGTGTCCTATCGAAACGCCGGAAGGGCCGAATATCGGTTTGATTTCGTCCTTGGCAGTATATGCCAAAATCAATAAAATGGGCTTTATCGAGACGCCTTATTACAAAGTGAAAGACGGTAAGGTCGATTTGAAAAGCCCGCCGGTTTATCTGACGGCAGAAGAAGAAGAAGGAGCAAAAATTGCTCAAGCAACCACACCAATTGACGAAGAAGGCAATATTCTCGAAGAGCGATTGGTTGTACGGGAGGAAGGAGATTTCCCGGTTGTTTCGCGTGATGAAGTGGATTACATGGATGTTTCTCCCAACCAGATTGCATCCATTTCCGCTTCCTTGATTCCGTTCTTGGAACACGACGATGCCAACCGGGCCTTGATGGGGTCAAATATGATGCGTCAATCGGTACCTTTGTTGAATCCCGAGGCGCCGATTGTGGGTACGGGTCTCGAAAAACGCGTGGCGACCGATTCGCGTATCTTGATTAATGCGGAAGGAGACGGCGTGGTTACTTATGTGGATGCCAATAAAATTATTATTCGATACGAACGGACAAAAGAAGAGGAATTGGTGAGTTTCGATACGAATGAAAAGGTCTATGAACTCATTAAATTCCGTAAGAGTAACCAAAATACCACCATTAACCTGCGTCCTATCGTTAAGAAGGGACAACGGGTTACCAAGGGGCAGGTTTTGACCGAAGGTTATGCTACGGAGAACGGTGAATTGGCCTTGGGAAGAAACCTGTTGGTGGCTTTTATGCCTTGGAAAGGGTATAACTTCGAGGATGCTATTGTTATCTCCGAAAGGGTTGTTCGCGAAGATTATTATACTTCCATACACATCGACGAATTTTCCCTGGAAGTGCGCGATACCAAATTGGGCCCCGAAGAGTTGACGGCGGATATTCCGAATGTGAGTGAGGAAGCGACCAAAGATTTGGACGAAAACGGTATTATCCGTATCGGAGCCGAAGTGAAAACAGGGGATATTCTCATAGGAAAAATTACGCCCAAAGGGGAATCGGATCCTACGCCGGAAGAAAAATTGCTCCGGGCTATTTTCGGTGACAAAGCCGGAGATGTCAAAAACGCATCCTTGAAAGTGCCATCGTCGGTGAAAGGTATCGTGATAGATAAAAAACTTTTCACCCGTTCGATGAAGGACAAGCGCAAACGGATGCAGGATAAAGTGGAAATCGAACGCTTGGAGAAAAAATATAATGAACAACTCGTCGCCCTGCGGGAAAAATTGATCGAAAAATTATTCTCGATTGTCAACGGTAAGACTTCACAGGGAGTTTACAACGAATTGAATGAAGAAGTTTTCCCGAAAGGAAAGAAATTTACGCTCAAAATGTTGAATGCTTTTACGGACTACGAGCATTTGACACAAGGCGTTTGGACCACGGATCCGAAGTTAAACAATTTGATAGACGAGCTGTTGAATAACTATAAAATCCGTGTAAACCAAATTAAAGGAAATCTGCGGCGAGACAAATTTGCCATTTCCGTAGGAGACGATCTGCCTTCGGGTATTTTGAAATTGGCCAAGGTCTATATCGCCCAAAAACGCAAATTGAAAGTGGGAGATAAGATGGCCGGCCGTCATGGAAACAAAGGTATTGTCGCCAAGATTGTACGCGAGGAAGATATGCCTTTCCTGGAAGACGGAACACCGGTGGATATTGTATTGAATCCTTTGGGTGTGCCTTCGCGGATGAATATCGGTCAGATTTACGAAACCGTTTTGGGTTGGGCCGGTAAGAAACTGGGCGTTAAATTTTCCACACCGATTTTCGACGGCGCTTCCTTGGACGAAATCAATGCTTTGACCGATAAAGCCGGGCTGCCGCGCTACGGCGTAACCCAGTTGTATAACGGCGAAACCGGTGAAAAATTCGATCAACCGGCAACCGTGGGTGTTATTTATATGTTGAAATTGAATCACTTGGTGGATGACAAAATGCACGCCCGTTCCACCGGACCTTACTCCTTGATTACGCAACAACCTTTGGGCGGTAAGGCTCAGTTCGGAGGACAACGTTTCGGAGAAATGGAGGTTTGGGCCTTGGAAGCCTACGGAGCGTCCAGTACACTGCGTGAGATTCTCACGGTTAAGTCCGATGATATTGTCGGAAGGACCAAAGTGTATAACGCCATCGTCAAAGGCGAACCCATGCCCGAACCGGGCATTCCCGAGTCGTTCAATGTACTGTTGCACGAATTGCGCGGATTAGGTTTGGATGTACGTCTCGAAGATAAGGACGGCAACGATGTTTTGAAAAAATAAAATTCACTCAACGATTAGACCATCAATATGGCTGCAAGAAAAAATCAACAAACGATCAAATTCGACCGAATATCCATCGGTTTGGCATCTCCCGATGTGATTGTCAATATGTCGCACGGGGAAGTTCTCAAACCCGAAACCATTAATTACCGGACGCATAAACCCGAGCGCGACGGTTTGTTTTGCGAGCGTATCTTCGGACCGGTGAAAGATTATGAATGTGCCTGCGGTAAATACAAGCGAATCCGTTACAAAGGCGTCGTTTGTGACCGTTGTGGCGTGGAAGTTACCGAGAAGAAGGTACGTCGCGAGCGAATGGGGCATATCAAGTTGGAAGTTCCCGTCGTGCATATTTGGTATATGCGTTCCAATCCCAATAAAATTGCCTACCTGCTCGGTATTCCTTCCAAAAAATTCGAAACGGTTGTTTACTACGAACGTTATGTGGTGATTCAACCCGGAAATGCCGTTTATCCTGACGGTAAGCCCGTTAAAAAAATGGATTTGTTGACCGAGGAAGAATACCATCAGATATTGGAATTGCTTCCCGAAGAAAACAGACATTTGCCACCGGACGATCCCAATAAGTTCATTGCAAAAATGGGTGCGGAGGCTTTGAAAGATTTACTCGAACAAATCGATTTGGACGAATTGTCATACCAATTGCGTCACGCGGCGAATCACGAGACCTCCAAGCAACGAAGAACAGAGGCTTTGAAACGTTTGCAGGTTGTCGAAGCTTTCCGTGATGCCAACCGTCGCAGGGAAAATCGTCCCGAGTGGATGATTATGACCTATATTCCCGTCATTCCGCCCGAATTGCGTCCGTTGGTACCGCTGGACGGAGGAAGATTTGCCACTTCCGATTTGAACGATTTGTACCGCCGGGTGATTATTCGTAACAACCGGTTGAAAAGATTAATCAGTATAAAGGCTCCCGAAGTTATTTTGCGGAACGAAAAACGGATGTTGCAGGAAGCCGTCGATTCATTGTTTGACAATACGCGAAAATCCACGGCCGTCAAGACGGAATCCAATCGTCCGTTGAAGTCGCTTTCCGACAGTTTGAAAGGTAAACAAGGACGTTTCCGTCAGAATTTGCTGGGTAAACGCGTGGATTATTCGGCACGTTCGGTTATCGTTGTGGGTCCCGAGCTCAAAATGTACGAGACGGGTATTCCCAAAGATATGGCCGCCGAGTTGTACAAGCCGTTTATTGCCAGGAGGTTGATGGAGCGTGGTATTGTGAAGACGGTTAAATCGGCCAAAAAGATTATCGACCGCAGGGATCCCGTGGTTTGGGAAATTCTCGATAACGTGTTGAAAGGCCATCCCGTATTATTGAACCGTGCACCTACATTGCACCGTTTGGGAATTCAGGCATTTCAACCGAAATTGATTGAAGGTAAAGCCATTCGCTTGCATCCGTTGGTATGTACGGCTTTCAATGCCGACTTCGACGGTGACCAAATGGCCGTTCACCTTCCTTTGGGCCCCGAAGCCATTTTGGAATCGCAATTATTGATGTTGGCTTCGCAAAATATTTTAAATCCCGCTAACGGAGAACCCATTACGGTACCTTCGCAAGATATGGTTTTGGGCTTGTATTATATGACCAAGGAACGAAAATCTACACCCGAGCATCCCGTTAAAGGCGAGGGAATGAAATTTTACGGGCCCGAAGAGGTGAAAATTGCCCTTAACGAAGGGAAATTGGATTTGCACGCCGGTATTGAGGTTTATGTCGATGATGTGGACGAAAACGGAAAACCTTACAAGCACTTTGTAAAAACAACGGCCGGGCGTGTTATTTTCAATGAATTGGTACCGGAAGGCGTGGGTTATTTCAATGAATTATTGAGTAAAAAAGCGCTTAAACGCATTATTACCAAAATCCTGAAAACCACGGATATTCCTACAACGGCCAAATTCCTCGATGACATCAAAGCCCTCGGTTTCCGCAAAGCATTCGAAGGCGGTTTGTCATTTACCTTGGCCAATATCGAAGTTCCCGAAGAGAAAAAAGAGATTATTGAAAAGGCAAGGGAAGAAGTCGCCCAAATATATAATGAATACGCTTTCGGTAACATTACCAAGAAGGAACGTTATAACAAAACCGTGGATGTTTGGAGCCACGCCAATGTGGAATTGATCCAAGTGGTATATGACAAGCTGAAAGAGGATGACCAGGGATTCAATTCCGTATTTATGATGCTGGATTCCGGTGCGCGGGGTTCGCGCGAACAAATCCGGCAATTGATCGGTATGCGGGGATTGATGGCCAAGCCGAAGAAATCCACGGCAGCCGGCGGTGAAGTTATCGAGAACCCGATTTTGAGTAACTTCAAGGAAGGTTTGACCATTCAGGAATACTTCATTTCCACGCACGGTGCCCGTAAAGGTTTGGCCGATACGGCACTGAAAACGGCCGATGCCGGGTATTTGACCCGTCGTTTGGTGGATGTTTCCCAAGACGTGGTCATCAACGAGGAAGATTGCGGCACATTGCGCGGCATTAAAATCTCCGCTTTGGTCAAAGACAATAAAGTGGTGGAATCCTTGGGCGAACGTGTCCTGGGACGGGTTGTACTGAACGATTTGTACGATCCCAATACGGGAGAATTGATTTTGAAAGAAGGCGAAGAAATCACCGAAGAAATCGTTGAGAAAATAGAAAAAGCCGGTATAGAAAGTGTCGAAGTGCGATCGCCGCTTACGTGTGAAGCTAAGCGCGGTGTTTGCGCCAAATGCTACGGCCGAAATCTGGCCACCGGCAAACTGGTTCAATTGGGTGAGGCCGTCGGTGTTATTGCGGCTCAATCGATTGGTGAACCTGGTACCCAGTTGACTCTGCGAACTTTCCACCAAGGTGGTGTTGCCGGCACTCAAGCCGAAGAAAACACTTTGGTGGCCAAGAGCGACGGTATATTGGAAATCAACGATTTGCGAACGGTTGACGGAGAAGACCGCGAAGGCAATCCGATTAAAGTGGTCGTTTCCCGTGCTGCGGAAGTGAAAATTATAGGGGAAAAAACCGGAACCTTATTGAGCAAACACCCGTTGTACTACGGTTCATACCTCTACAAGCAATCGGGTGATAAGGTGAAGCGAGGCGAAATTATTGCCGAATGGGATCCGCATAATATGAATATCATTTCCGAGGTGGGCGGAAAAGTCCGGTTCCAAAACCTGATCGAAGGTTCGACCTATTCCGTTGAAACGGACGAATCCACCAATTTGCAGGAAATGGTGATCGATACCAAGAGCAATAAGCTCTTGCCGGCCATTGAGATTGTCGATCCGAAAACGGATGAAGTTATCAAGACATATAACTTGCCCAGCGGTGCCCGTCTGACGGTAAAAGAAGACGAGATTATCAAACCCGGTATGCCTATTGCCAAAATTCCTCGACGTTTGGCACGTGCAGGCGATATTACCGGCGGTTTGCCGCGGGTAACGGAATTGTTCGAAGCACGAAATTCGTCCAATCCGGCCGTGGTTTCCGAAATCGACGGTATTGTGAAGTTCGGTAAGCGTAAACGCGGTAACCAGGAAATTATCGTGGAAAGCAAGACCGGCGAGAAGAAAAAATATATGGTCAAACTGTCCACGCAGATGTTGTTGGTTCAGGAAAACGATTACGTTCGTGCCGGAACACCGCTTTCCGACGGTGCCATTACGCCGAGCGATATTCTGAAAATCAAAGGTGTGGCGGCCGTTCAGCAGTATTTGGTGAATGAAATCCAGGAAGTTTACCGCCGTCAAAACGTGTCCATCAACGACAAACACTTCGAAGTGGTTGTCCGTCAGATGATGCGTAAAGTGGAAGTTGTGGAACCCGGCGATACGAATTTCCTTCCGGGTCAATTGGTCCACAAAGACGAATTTATCGAAGAGAACGATAAGATTTACAATATGAAGGTGGTGGAAGATCCGGGCGATTCCGAAGTGTTGAAAGCCGGTGCCATTATCACGCTGCGTCAATGGCGTGACGAATATTCGCGCCTGAAACGCGAAGATAAGAAACCACCCGTCGTTCGCGATGCCGTCCCTGCTACGGCACGTCCCGTATTGCAAGGAATCACGAGAGCGGCATTGCAAACGAAATCCTGGATTTCGGCGGCTTCCTTCCAGGAAACCACGAAAGTCTTGAACGAAGCAGCCGTAGCGGCCAAAGTGGATTATCTCGAAGGCTTGAAAGAAAATGTGATTGTCGGTAAGAAAATCCCGGCCGGAACCGGTATGCGACAGTTTGACAATATCATTGTTTCCGTAGAGAAGGAAGAGGAGGATGAAGCGGAAACGGAAACGCAAGAAGAAACCACCGAATAATAAACCGATATGGAAAAGCAAAAACCGCACAATCAAATCAATATCGAAGTAACGGAAGATGTGGCCCAAGGGATTTACTCCAACCTGGCCATTATCAATCATTCCGTTTCGGAATTCGTTATTGATTTTGTCAACATTATGCCGGGCGTTCAAAAAGCCAAAGTTCGTTCGCGCATTATCCTCACGCCGCAGCACGCCAAGAAATTTTTGCGTGCATTGCAGGAAAACATTCGACGATTCGAAGCCACACACGGCACGATCAAGGAATATAACGACAAACCGCAAGGCCCGCCCATTAGTTTCGGGCCGCACGGAGAGGCTTAACGTAAATTTTTATCAACCGCTCCGGAAGGGGCGGTTTTTTTATGATGAGTCCTGCGAAAACGGTTTACAAATCCGATCTTTTCGGTCGCGCACTACTGGATTTCCATAAGCAGGAGGCTTGTTGCGATTTGATTACGTGGACCGATATTTCTCCGCCTGAGATTCTGCGCATAGCCTATTTTTTTCGTACTTATGCGGAAATGCCGCAGCACGAACAAGCGGCGTTGTCATTGGCCCGGGGGCGCATTCTGGATATAGGTGCCGGAGCGGGCGCGCACAGTATTTGGTTGCAAAACAGAGGGGCGGATGTAACGGCTTTGGAGCATTCACCGGCATTGTCCGAACTATTGCGTCTCCGCGGAATACGGAACGTGCAAGCGGCTGATTTCTTTTCCTTGGATAAGGACGGCCCCTACGACACGCTGCTTTTGTTGATGAACGGAGCAGGTATGATTGGCAGGCTCGAGCGGGCGGAAGCTTTTTTCCGGCAGTTGCATAAGTTGACGCATAAGAACGCCCGGATTTTGGTCCATCTGTCGGATATTGCCTATCTCTACGAGGCTTACGGACATCCTTTTCCCGATGACAGATACTACGGCGAAACGAAATTTTTCTTGAAATACGGCCCATATTGTACGGAACCTTTCCCTTGGATTTATTTCGATCCGGACTTGTTTGGCTATCTGGCAGGCCGTTACGGTTTCCGTGCCGAGACCATTCTGGAGGAAGATACGGGAGATTTCCTGGTGCGATTGACAAAATGAGCAAACGTTTGTTAGTTATATTGAAAAATTAGTGTATTTTTGATAGCAATATAAAATTATATGACAGGATATTATATCGTTTTGGGGATCAGTTTGCTGGTGATTTTTTCGTATATGTTCGATGTCTTATCGCGAAAAATACGCATTCCTTCCGTTTTGTTGCTGATTCTCACGGGGATAGGCTTACATTACGGTCTGAATTTCTTGGGTATCGAAGTGCCGGATTTGCACACATGGGTCAATGTTTTGGGGCTTATCGGTTTGTTGCTCATTGTATTGGAGGCGGCTTTGGATTTGAAACTGACGCGCAAAAAATTGCCGATGATTTTGCAGGCCTTTTTGATGGCATTGGTAATATTGCTTGTAACTTCGTTCACCATTGCCGCTATGATTTTTTATCTCGGATTGACGGACGATTTCTATAAAGCCTATTTGAACGCCGTACCGCTTTCCGTGGTCAGCAGCGCCATTTTGATTCCCAGCGTGATGAATCTGACGGGTGAGAAAAAGGAATTTTTGATATACGAATCCACTTTCAGCGACATTCTCGGAATTTTGGTCTTCGATATTGCCTTGCAAATGCGTGACGGCGGTTTCCACGTCTTGGGGAAGGTCGGTCTCGGATTGTTGGGAACGCTTTTTATATCCTTGATAACGGGATATATACTGATTTTGATGTTTGAAAATATCCGGACGAAGATCAAATTTTTTCTTTTCCTTTCGATACTGACCACCTTGTTTATCCTTGGGAAAATTTTGCATTTGTCCTCTTTGATTCTGATTTTGGTTTTCGGATTGATGTTGGAAAATTATTCATTGTTTTTCCGCGGATATCTGCATAAATTTTATTTTGAAGATAAAATCGAAGCGGTCAGGGAGCAATTTAAAATCGTTACTTTCGAATCGGCTTTTTTGATCAGGACTTTCTTTTTTGTGGTTTTCGGAATGCTTATCGATGTTTCGGCACTGACACGTCCGGATGTGATCATTGTCGGTGTTATGATATTGATACTCAGTATTTTGGTTCGGTTTGTAAATTTGAAATTATTCTATAAATCCAAAAGCATTTTCCCCGAGGTTTTGATGGCGCCGCGCGGGTTGATTACGGTTTTGCTCTACTTTCAAATTCCCGAAGATTACCGTGTGGAGGCTTTTCGCGAGGTGATTTCATTCGTTATTTTGGGTTCGGCCCTGTTGATGATGATCGGATTGATTTTCAGCGGACGCAAGACGAGCGAAGAAGAATTCGAGTTGATGGAAAATTTCGATCACGGTTCCTATTCCGATGATATCTCGATGATTGAAAAATGGGAATTGACACGAGACGACGAAGTCTAAGCAAAAGCTATGAAACAGGTTTTCGTTATACGGCACGGCAAGTCTTCTTGGGAAAATCCCCATTGGAAAGATATCGAAAGACCCTTGATGAAAAAAGGGCGAAAACGGACCAAAAAAATTGCCGCGTTTTTAAAATCAAATGCTTATGTGCCCGATCTGATTTTATCGAGTCACGCCAAACGGGCCTTGGAAACGGCCGGTATTCTCAGCGAAGTTTTCGGCGGTGTTCCCGTGGATGTGGAATCCGTAATCTATGATGGCAACGAGGATGATTTGGACGATGTCTTGATGGGGCTTCCGGATCAGGTTACTACTGTTTTTATTGTAGGACACAATCCCGATTTGACCGACTGGGTTAACCGGTTCAAGGAAGAAAAAATATATCATTTTCCCACTTCCGCCGTTTTCGGCGTGCGATTCCTGACCGATCGTTGGGAAGATGTGGCGGTGGCGCCGTATGAAGAAATATTGTATGCCGAGCCGAAAAAACTTTGATCAACGCCTTTTGACCGACCATTCGTAGCGAAATTCGGCCACACATTGCCCCGAGGCATTAAAGGCCTTGGATTCCAACCAAAACAGGACGGCTTCTCCCGTTTCCTCCGCTTGCCTCAGTTTTTCCGCTATCAGACCGTCGTTTTCAAACACAACGCTGATTTTTCCCGTAGCTTTTTTGTGGAAAACCGATTCATTCCGCAGGACCAACATACTGATATTTTTGCCGCTTTCGGCCACGGCTCGGTATAAAGGAATCCCCGTGGCCAGTTCTCCCGCCATTACCAAAACGCCGAAATAGATTGATCGAAACGGATTTTGATTCAGCCAACGGTGGGTCAGTTGCAATAAGGTTTTGTCATTATCGTGTTCCTTGACGCGTATGCCGGCTATCCGGGCAATGGGAATATGGCGAAGCAGGAAAAGATTGAGGGCGCGCGGTGTGAATGTCATCTTGATGTTTTTCGTTGTAAATTTAACGGAAAAATCTTTACAACGTACCGGTAAAATCATATTTTGGCACCGTTTTCGTTGTTTTAAAAATGTTTAACTTGGCCTAAAATCCAATTCCTATGAAAAAAGCATTTGTTTTTGCGCTGACCTTGTTGTTTGTCTCGGCCGGATTCGGTCAAAAATTGGAAAAAATCAAGGGGAACCGCAAGGTGTTGACACGCGTTTATACCGTCCCTTCGTTCAAACGACTTTCTTTCGGCGGCGATTTGCGGGTAAAAATCAAGGAAACGCCGGATACGGTGAAAATTCAGTTGCGCGCCGATGAGAATTTACAGGACGTTTTGGGATATTCCGTACACGACGGCGTGTTGCATTTGGGGGTTAACAAGCAGATTATCCGTAAAAAAGCGTTCGAAATTACGGTTTTTGTCAATAAATCGTTCGAAGGATTGATGTTGAAAGATTATGCCCGTGCGGAGATGGACGATAAACTCAATACCGACGCCTTTTACTTGCAATTGGCCGATCGTGCCAGAGCGGATTTGTCCTTGAAGGTGCAAGACACAATGTCCGTTAATTTGATGAACGACAGCCAGTTACGCGGTGATTTGGAGGCCAAGAAAATGTATGTTCACTCTACGGACAATGCCAAGGTTAACGCGACGTTTTTTGTGAAGAAATTGAAGTTGCAAGCCGATCGCCGCGCCAAGTTCGATTTGAAAGGCGACATAAAAAATGCGGATTTGGATTTGAACGGGAAAGCGAATTTCTATGCTTATAAAACCGATTTTTCGCATCGCGTGACCATATACGGGAAGAAAAAATCGACGGCCTATTTGCACGCAAAGAATCTGGAAAAACTCGAAATCAACCTGACGGACTCGGCGGCATTACACGTGTCCGGTAAGGTTAAAAAATATGATCTGAAAACCTTTGAGGACAGCGCCGAACTCTATCACGAAAAATAAAAAAAGTCGGGATGACAGGATTTGAACCTGCGACCTCTTCGTCCCGAACGAAGCGCGCTACCGGGCTGCGCTACATCCCGAAATTGAGTGGAAAAGAGTCGGGATGACAGGATTTGAACCTGCGACCCCCACGTCCCTAACGTGGTGCGCTAACCGGACTGCGCTACATCCCGAACTCGAAAAGAGCGTTGCAAATTTACAATAAAATTTTATTCTGCAAAACCGGTTTTTCGATATAAAAAATTATCCTTTCTTTTCGATGACGAGGATTTTCCGGGTCTCCCGTTTTTTGATCACGACGAATCCCAATTCGGTAATCAATTGAATCAATAAATCCTGCGGGTTTTGATAAGTCAAACTCCAATCGTATTTTTTCGTATTGTTTCCGGTATATTCAAAATGCAGGCCCGAGATACCGGTCAGGATACGGGCCATTTGACCGATATCGGCGTTATCAATAGTAACGGAATAGTCGTCCGTAACGTAGGCTGCCTCACCTTTTTTAAAATCGTAAACTTCGGAGGAAAAGAAATTGGCTTCGGACGTGTCGCGGAGCATATAGACCGTTTCATTACGAATAGTGTCGCGTACGGTAATATCCCATTTTTGCTTAAGTAAGCGCCTGAATGCCAAGCGGCAAAATTCCCGGTCCGGAACAGGACATTTCAACGCGATTTTCAGTTGTTCTGTTCCGTTTTTTTCTTGGATATCGGAAGGCGGGATGTTTTCCAATTGCGAAAGAACGAATTTAACACCACCGGAAATAAGGGTTTGATCTCCTTGTGTTATCATCTCTTCTTGCAGGTCTTCCCCTGTCCGGTAATGCAATTTTTTTCCGTCGAAATAAAAATTATTCCATTCGGGAGCAGAAGGGGTTTTATGAGGTCGTAGGATAAGAATTCGACCGGGATTTCCTTTGCGGTTTTCATATCGCGAGATGAAGTATGCCAACCGGTTTTTTGTGATTTCCGAAGGTTTTCCCTGCCAAATGATTTTTCCTTCGGGATCGAGCAAGAAGGAAGAAGGTAATTGCCGCACGCCGAAAGCTTTGGCGGATAATCCGGCCGTATCGGTGACGGAGATAAAGTGTTTTTGAAATCGATGCATAAAGGCTTCCACGCGTGTCGAAGGCTCTTCCGTAACATAGAGAAACAGGATTTTGTCCCGGAATGCTTGTTCCAGGCCCTCGGTGTGGGACATTGAACTGATACAAGGTGCACACCACGTAGCCCAGAAATCTACAAAAACGAGGGGTTTTTCCAAGGAATTTTTTGCGGGAGGATTTACCCATTCATTCACGTAAATCTTGTGCTGTCCGTAGGAGATATGGTAGAGGACAATCAGAAGTATATATAAACCTAATCTTAATTTTGACATAACGGATATGGCGGGTAAGAAAATTTTTGCACAAGATAAAAACTTTTTTTATTTTTGGCGTGTTATAATAATTTAAAAATTAAATAATAATTATGAAAAAGAACATTCTACTCTTGTTCGTACTTTTCGGCTTCATTAGTGTAGCCAAAGCACAAGTGGACGGACTTCCCGGAACCCCCGATCCCGGAAAATGTTACGTCAAGTGTATCACGCCCGACGAGTTCAAAACCGAAACCGTTAAGGTGAAAGTGCGCGATGAATACAAAGTTTTGACCGTTATCCCTGCCAAATACAAATGGGTAACGGAAAAAGTGATGGTAAAAGAGCCCAGCAAAAAATTCATTTACCATCCGGCTGTTTACAAAACGGTTGAAGTGCCCTATGTGAAGAAAGAAGCTTCGAAAAAACTCAAAGTAATTCCCGCTAAATTCGGCAAGGGAAGCGAAACGGTGGAAATCTTCCCCGAAACGGGCAAATGGCAATATTCCAACCTGCCCGATTGTGCTTCCGGCAATCCCGAGGATTGTAAAACGTTGTGTTATGTTACGACGGATGCACAAACCAAAGTGATCCCCACTACTCCTTTGGTAAAAGATGCTACGGTGGAAGAAACGCCTGTTCCCGAAGTAAAAGCCACGTACAAAAAATTGGTGGTGGACAAACCCGCTTATACCGAAGAAGTTGAAATTCCCGCTCAATACGCCACCATCAAGAAACAAGTTTTGGTGGAACCGGCCAAAGTTGTGGAAAAAACCGTTCCCGCCAAATATATCGAAGTTAAAAAACAGGTATTGGTTAAAAAAGGCGGTTTGACCGTTTGGGAAGAAATCGATTGTGCATTGGTAAAACCTACAAAGTTGAATATTCACTGGAATGTGAACAGCGCCAAGTTGACGCCTCAGGCCAAGCACGAAATCGATACGAAATTGCTTTCCTTGTTGAAAAGCAAGCCGAATATCAGCGTTGAAATCGCTTCGCATACCGATTCCCGCGGTTCTGCCGCTTACAATCAGGCTTTGTCGCAACGTCGTGCCGATGCCGTCAAAAATTATTTGATTTCCAAAGGCATCAGCCCCAGCCGTATCGTTTCGAAAGGTTACGGAGAAAGCCGTTTGTTGAACAATTGTAAAGACGGTGTGCCTTGTTCCGAGGCTCAACATCGTGTAAACCGACGTACGGAATTCCGTATTATCGGACAATAATCCTTTCGTAAATAAGCATTGAAAAGGCTGTCGTTACCGGCAGCCTTTTTGTTTTTTATAAAGCTTTATCCCGGTGTTTCGATTCGCTTGCCCACATCAAATATGCCTTGATGAAATCGT
>CAYUQW010000005.1:0-25017 GCA_964446985.1 uncultured Flavobacteriaceae bacterium | reverse complement strand
CGTTTCAAAATACGGTACGTAGTATATTCAAACCGTTATACCTCATTAATAAAATCCCCCCCAAACAATCAAAACATCCCATCCAACCAATCCCCTTTCCAAAACCCAAACCGCCCCTTAAAATAAAGCCTTCCCCGTCGCGTTATTACTCACGGAAACCCTAAGCCGAATTTTTCGTATCTTTGCCAATCAAATCACGATATGAGAAAATACCTGATTCTGAGTCTGTTTTTGCCTTTGCTGATCGCTTGCGGCGAATACCAAAAAGCCCTCAACGACGTCAAACATCCGATGCATCAATATCATTTGGCCGAAAAATATTTCAAGCAAAAGAAATATGCCCGGGCCGCACGCCTTTTCGAACTCTCGCAGGAAGCCGTCAGTCGAACGCCGCAATACCAGCGGTTGAAATATATGTATGCCGTTTCCCTTTTCCATCTGAAACAATACCTTTCCGCCGGATTCCAGTTCAAGGCTTTTACCCAACTCTTCCCCAAGAGCAGCAAGACCGAAGAAGCCTACTACTATATGGTGAGATGCTACTACGAACTCACGCCCGAATATTACCGCGATTTGACCTACGGCGAAAAAATGCTCGAAAAAAGCGAATTGTTTCTCAACCGTTACCCCAATTCCAAATATGCGCCGGAAGTCAAAAAAATGGCGGCGGACATTATCTACCGCTTCAACAAAAAAGATTTCGAACACGCCAAACTCTACTACGATTTGGGCTACTACAAGGCGGCCATCAAAAGTTTCAACAATTTCTTTGCCGACCATCCCGGCTCGCCGCTCAAAGAAGACGCAAGCTACTATCTGTTCCTTTCCGAAGCGCAATTGGCCTTGAATTCCGTTGCATCCAAACAAGCCAAACGTACGGCGACGGCCGTCAAGACGGGCGAAAAATTTCTGAAAGAATTTCCCGGCTCACGCTATGGAAAATCCGTGAAGAAATACCTCTCGAAATTGAAAAAACTCCAAACATCCGAAATAACCGAAAAATCATCATAAACCATGAACGATTCCGTCAAAAAAGCACCGGTCGGTACGGTTACGGTCAACCGTGACGAAGTCATCAAACCTACCAACAATATTTATATGGCTATCGTCATTATCAGCAAACGTGCCGAACAAATTCAGGCCGAAATGAAGGAAGAACTGAAAGAACGTTTGAAAGATTTTGCCGATATTCAGGACACCTTGCAGGAAATTATCGAAAATCAGGAAGTGATCGACGTGTCCAAATACTACGAACAACTGCCCAAACCCTGGGCTATTGCCCTGCAAGAGTGGCTGGAAGGAAAAATCAAATGGGAATTTGCCAACGAACAAGACAGCCGGCAAAACATTTTCTAATCCGCATTAATGTCCCTGCAAGGGAAACATATCGTCCTTGGCGTCACGGGCGGAATTGCCGCGTATAAAATTCCGCTCCTTGTGCGTTTACTGGTAAAAGAAGGGGCGTCGGTGCAGGTGGTCATGACCCGGACCGCCAAAGATTTCGTTACCCCGCTCACCCTGTCGGTGGTGAGCAAACGTCCCGTGTATTCGGACTTTGTTACCGCCGGCGACCGATGGATCAACCACGTGGAACTGGCCCGCCGCGCCGATTTGATGCTCATAGCCCCGCTGACGGCGGCCACATTGGCCAAAATCGTTTCGGGAGAAGCCGATAATTTGTTGACCGCCGTCGTGATGTCCGCCGAATGTCCCGTCCTGCTCGCGCCGGCGATGGATTTGGAGATGTACCGCTATCCCGCCGTACGGGAAAATTTGCGAAAAGCGGAACAATTCGGCATGCACGTCATACCCGCCGAAGAAGGCGAATTGGCCAGCGGACTGCACGGACAAGGACGTATGCCGGAACCGGAAACCCTGTTGGAAGAAATAAAAAAAATCTTGACGCCCGGCAATCTCCCGCTCCTGGGAAAAAAAGTATTGGTAACCGCCGGACCCACTTATGAAGACATAGACCCGGTGCGCTATATCGGCAACCGTTCCAGCGGAAAAATGGGCATTGCCCTGGCCGAAGCCGCCCGGCGGAACGGCGCGGAAGTAACCTTGATTTCGGGACCTTCACCCTATTTGCCCGTAAATCCGCCCTACGAAGTCATCCGCGTCAGAAGCGCCGGAGATATGGCCCGGGCGGTTCGACAACATTTCCCCGCCAACGATATCCTCATTATGGCGGCCGCCGTGGCGGATTACACCCCGGTCAAAACCGAGAAAAACAAAATAAAAAAACAAGACCGGCGTTTTAATTTGGAACTGCAACGAACGAAAGACATCCTGGCGGAAGCGGGAAAATCCAAGCGAAAAGACCAATTTATCGCAGGATTTGCCTTGGAAACCGATAACGAAAAAGAAAACGCCCTGAAAAAATTGAAGGAAAAAAACGCGGATATGATTGTTCTCAACAGCTTGCGTGACGAAGGCGCGGGCTTTGAACACGACACCAACAAAGTCCGCATCTTTTTCGCCGACGGAACCGAAAAAAACTTTCCGCTGAAAAGCAAAAACGAATTAGCCCAAGATATCATCAATGAAATCGCTTTACGTATATAGTCTCTTGCTGTTGATGTTCCTCGGAACGGCAAACGCCCAGGAATTCCGCGCCCAAGTGGTGGTGGACGCCTCCTCGTTGAACACGGCGAATCTTTCGATTTTCAAAACCCTGGAAAAATCCCTGACCTCATTTATCAACGATAAGCATTGGACACAACGGGTTTTCCGCAAAAAAGAACGCATCAAGGCGAATATTTATCTCGTTGTCAAGAAATACGACAACAACCGTTTCACCTGCGAACTGAATGTCAGCGCTTTGCGGCCCGTTTACGCTTCCACTTACGAAACACCGCTTTTTCTCGTTTCCGACAAAAATTTCAGCTTCGAATACCAGGAATTCCAGCCTTTGGTTTTCAATCCCGATCAAATCGAGGACAACCTGACCGCCACCATTGCCTATTACCTCTATATGATTTTGGGATACGACTTCGACAGTTTCAAACTCAATGCAGGGAAACCCTATTTCGAACAAGCCCAAAACATCGCCGAATCGGCACAATCGGCAGGGCTGCCCGGTTGGGAAAAAACAGGCGATTTTTTCAGCAAACCCAAATGGGTCGAGCAATTGCTGACGTCATCCAATTTTATGTTTCACAAGGCTTTTTACACCTATCATCGCTACGGATTGGACTTGATGGCACAAAATCCCAAGCAAGGCAAAACCAATATTATCCGCGCCATACAATATCTGACCAAACTCAATGCGCACGACGCCGATTTTATCATCAAACTCTTTTTCGACACCAAGTCCGACGAAATCGTCAATATTCTGAAAGAAGGCCCGAAAACCGTAAATTACAGGAATGTCAAAACTTTTCTGGATAAACTCGCTCCTACCTACGCCCCCAAATGGAAAAAACTTCCCTGAACGGACGGCTTTTTTTCCTATTTTTACGGGAAAATCATAGCAAATGAGTTTCAGAAAATTTGTTACCTATCTCCTCCTGATTGTTTCCAGCACGATTCTGACCATCGGCACAATGTTTTTCCTCTTTATTACAAGTATCCAATTGATGGTCAGTTCGGCCAAACACAGCATTCAGGAAGGCAATAAACCTTTATTATCCGAGAACAGAATTTTGGTTTTGAATCTCGATTATCCCATAAAGGACAAACAGGATTCACCTTTTGCCACTTTTGATTTCAACAATTTCAAATTCCAAAGAAATCTCACGCTACCTCAGATTTTACGAGTGATTTACACGGCCGGAAAAGATCCTAAAATCAAAGGTTTCGTACTCAATACACGCGGACTGTCCGCCGGATTGGCCACCACCGAAGAAATCCGTAACGCATTGAAAAAAACAGGTAAGCCCGTTTGGGCTTTCAGCGATATTTACACCCAGAAATCCTACTATCTTTCCTCCGTGGCCGATACGGTTGACTTGTCACCGCAAGGCGTTTTCGAATGGAAAGGTCTTGCGGCCCAACTGACTTTTTACAAGGATTTGTTGGACCGTTTGGGTATCCGTGCGCAGGTTATCCGCCACGGAAAATTCAAGAGTGCCGTGGAACCGTTCATACGCAATAACATGAGTCCGGCCAACAGGGAGCAACTTGGAAGTATGCTTCACCACATTTGGAACGTGTTCAAATCGGATATCGGGCAAAAACGCCACTTGGAACCTGCCGTTTTGGACACAATCGCAAACAATCTGGAAGTAAAAACGACCGTTGATGGTGAGTTGTTGGGATTTTTCGATCACATCCGCTACGACGCACAATTCCGCGAGGCCGTCAAAAAAAGCCTGAAACTCGACGATGTTTCTTTTGTCAACGAAAAAGATTATTACACAAGGAAAATTCAATCCAAAAACTTCCTTAAAAATCTGCAACCCGGGAAAAAAATCGGCGTTATCCTCGCGGAAGGTGAAATCGTTTTGGGAAGCGGTCAAAAGGAAAAAATCAATTCCAACGATTTGATTGAAACGATAAGGGAAATAAAGAATGATAATGATATCGCTTCCGTGGTTCTGCGTATCAATTCCCCCGGCGGCAGTGCTTTGGCTTCGGAAGATATTTGGTACGAACTGAAATTATTGGCCGAGAAAAAACCGCTTATCGTTTCGATGGGCGACCTGGCGGCATCGGGCGGATATTATATCGCCACCGCCGGGAAATATATTTTCGCCGACCGTACGACGGTAACGGGAAGCATAGGCGTTTTCGGGCTTATCCCGGATGTCAGCGGCCTTGTCAACGATAAATTGCATATCCATATCGATACGGTCAAAACCAACAAACACGCCGATATGGGCATTTTGCGTCCGCTGGACCAAAAAGAAAAGGCATACCTCCAATCCCAAGTGGAATACACCTACAAAACCTTTCTCGATCACGTTGCCGATGCACGTAATATGACCGTTGCCGAAGTGGACTCCATAGGTCAAGGGCGCGTATGGACGGGCGAACAGGCCGTTGAAATCGGATTGGTCGATAAATTGGGCGGACTTGTCGATGCCATTAAAGCCGCCGGAAATATGAAGGAAATATCCTTCGACCGGGTGAAATTTTACCCCACTGTCAATAATCCTTTTGCAAAATTGTTCGAGATTTCCGCCGACGGGCAAACATTAATTTCCCTCTTCTTCCCTTCACTCAAACCGGAAATCGATCAAATCCACCGCTTAGGAAAAACACTCGACAAATCCGAACGCATTCAAATGCGTATGCCCTACAACTTGAAGATAAGCGATTGAAAGAATGATTATTGAGGCCAAAAACATAAACAAATCATTCGGAAACGTCAGGGTCTTGAAAAACGTTTCCCTGCAAATCGACGAAGGAAAAATCGTCAGCATTATCGGTCCCTCGGGCGCGGGAAAAACCACCTTGTTACAAATTTTGGGCACGCTCCTCCGCCCCGATAACCCGGATTACACCCTGCATTTGCATCAAACCGACATCAAAAGTCTGACACAACGGCAATTGGCCAAATTCCGGAACCGGCATATCGGTTTCGTTTTCCAATTCCACAATCTCCTGCCGGAATTTACCGCCTTGGAAAATGTGGCTATTCCCGCTTACATCGCCGGAAAGAACAGGAAAGAAGCCGACGAATCCGCCGCGGAATGGCTGGTCAAATTAGGACTGGAAAACCGTTTGCACCACAAACCTTCCCAACTCTCGGGCGGAGAACAGCAACGCGTGGCCGTCGCCCGTGCATTGATCAACGACCCGGCCATCATCCTCGCCGACGAACCCAGCGGAAATCTCGACACCAAAAATGCCCGGCAACTACACGACCTCTTCCTTCGCATACACGAGGAAACCGGCAAAACCTTCGTGATCGTTACGCATAACAGGGAATTGGCGGATATGTCTCATCAAATATTACAAATGTTGGACGGACGCATTTTGCAAGAGTAAAAAATTTTCTAACTTTGCTTATGTATAAACACATCATTATCATGAAAAAAATCCTTTCGGCACTCGTAATCATATTGGTCATTTCGACAAGTTGCTCCTCTTCCAAAAATGCTACCTCGGGCGAACCCGGAACCTCATTCCAAACGGCCATACCGGTGGATAATGTTCACCAAGAATACGAATATATCAAAAAAAATTGCGACAATTGCCGCGTTATCAAACAAACCCTGCGTTTTTACAAGAAAAAACCTTACGATATCATCACTGCCAAGCCGTTTCCCGGCGAGCCCAAAGATTTTTACTTCGATATTTCCTCTTTTTACGGTAAAAATCTCCAATAATAAGCGCTTTTAGCCCCCTCTTCTTTTAAAAATTTGACAAAGGCGGGTTAAATGTTGTACATTTGCATTCCGAAAGTAAAAGTTTAAAGTTAGATGAAGTTATCGCAGTTTGATTATTACTTGCCCAAAGAACTTATCGCCTATTACCCCACCGATTTACGAGACGAATCCCGCCTGATGGTTGTCCACAGAGATACCGGCGAAATCGAACATCGTTTGTTCAAGGACATCATCGATTATTTCGATGCCGGTGACGTGTTGATTCTCAATAACACCAAGGTTTTTCCCGCCCGTCTGATAGGCACGAAAGAGAAAACCGGTGCCGAGATCGAGGTTTTTTTGCTTCGCGAATTGGATCCGCAGGCCAAATTGTGGGATGTTCTGGTGGAACCCGCCCGCAAAATCCGTATCGGAAACAAATTGTTTTTCGGTGAAGACGACGAACTGGTGGCCGAAGTTATCGACAATACGACCTCACGCGGACGTACCATCCGGTTTCTCTACGACGGAACCTATGACGAATACCGGCAAAAACTGAAAGAACTGGGTAAAACACCTCTTCCCAAATATATCAAACGCGACGAGGAAGATTTCGACAAAGAACGCTATCAAACGGTATATGCCAAGCACGAAGGCGCCGTTGCCGCACCGACGGCAGGACTGCACTTTTCCAAACGACTGCTCAAAAAACTGGAAATCAAGGACGTGCATATGCCGGAGATCACGCTTCACGTAGGTATAGGCACTTTTTCGCCCGTGGAAGTGGAAGATTTGGCCAAGCATAAAATGGACTCGGAATATTTCGAAATCAGTGAAGAAAGTGCCGCCATCGTAAACAAAGCCTTGGACGAAGAAAAACGCGTATGCGCCGTGGGTACTACGGTGGTACGGGCCGTCGAATCGTCCGTCAATGCTTACGACCGTTTGCGTCCCGATGCCAAATGGACACACAAATTTATTTATCCGCCATACACTTTCCGTATTCCCAATGCCTTGATAACCAATTTTCACTTGCCCAAATCCACCTTGTTGATGCTCGTGGCGGCATTCGGCGGATACGATTTGATTATGAAAGCCTATGAAATCGCCGTAAAAGAAAAATACCGCTTCTTCTCCTACGGCGACGCAATGCTGATCATTTGATGAAACTCACTTTCCTCGGCACAGGCGCTTCTCTGGGCATTCCCATGATCGGATGCGGATGCACTGTTTGTCAATCGGAAGACAAACGCGACAAACGACTGCGTACTTCCGCTTTTATTGAAGCAAACGGCGAAAACATATTGATAGATCCCGGCCCCGATTTCCGCCAACAATGCTTGACGCACGGAATCGACAAAATCGATACTTTCCTTATCACGCATCCCCACCACGACCATATCGGCGGAATGGACGATACCCGGTCGGTGTTTTATGCCATGGATAAAAAGCCCTTGCAATTTTATGCCGAACAGTTCAGCATCGACAGCATACGGAAATACTACGATTACCTTTTCCCCGCCGACGGCAAACAAGTCTATCACGGTGCACCCCAAGCCGTTTTCCACCCTTTGGAAGTGGGAAAAATTTTCAACACCGCCGGAAACACCGTCCTTCCCTTGCGTGTTTGGCACGGCGATATGCCCGTTACGGCATACAAAATCGGCCGGTTGCTATACATCACCGATGCCAAAAAAATCCCGCCGGAAACTGCCCGGTTTATTGACCGTGAAACCATATTGATACTCAGCGCCTTACATATCCGCCCGCACCATTTACACTTCAATTTGGACGAAGCCCTCGCCTTTATCGAAGAAACCCGGCCTGCGGCGGCATACCTGACGCATATCAGCCATTGGATGGGCCGTCACGCCGAAACGGAACAAAAACTCCCTCCCCGTGTCCGCTTGGCCTACGACGGTCTGCAACTGGAAATAGATTAATCCACGCGATACCAATACTGCGTCCGTCCGATCAATGAAAATCCGATATATCCGCGCACTTTGAGTTTGCCGGGACCGACAATTTGCAGGTAAACACTGTATTCTTTGGCGTTCTTCGGATCCATAATCGTGCCGTCTTCCCATTCCTTATCGTCGGCATCATAGACCAAATCCTTCAAAATCACCAAATTGATAATATTTTTCCCGGCATATTTTCCTTCACAAGTACGACATACGCCGTCTTTGTTCTTTTCACTCAACAATTGAACGATTTTTCCGTAATATTTGCCGTCTTTTTTGTAAATCTCGATAACGGATTTGGCTTTTCCCGTCTCATCATCGATGGTTTTCCATCGTCCGACGATTTCATCCTGGGCGTGCATCCATTGAGCCCCTGTAAAGAATAACAACAGCAATACGATTTTTTTCATAGTTGTATCATTTAAGGTTTGTACTTATCAATATACGATAAAATTTTGTTTTTTCCCGAATTATTCAATTTCATAATCGTCATATTCAGTTCGTGGCCCAACAAAAGCATATAGGCATAAATGTAAATCATAAACATCAGAATCAGGAGTGCGCCGATGGAACCGTAAAGTTGGTTGTAGCGGTTGAAATTCAAAATATACACGGAATACAGATAAAATCCGAGGATAAAAAACAAGGTGGTAATAATGCTTCCCGGAGAGATAAACGGCATTTTCCGCCCTTCCTCGGTACCGAAATGATACAAAATGGATACGGAAATGAGCATCATCAGGAAGTAGAAAATACGTTTCGACCAAAGAATCCAGGGCGAAACATTGTGTATAAATCCGTGTTTTTGCAGATTGTAAACCACGATAATTTCAAAATAAACGATTGCCGCCAAGGTGATGAACAAAATCAATACCAAAAAAACGGCGATGAATAGCGAAAAAGCATATTGCCTGAAAAATTTCCGGTTGTCATAAACTTTATTGACGGAATTTTCAAAACCGGTGAGGATGGCATTGATACCGTTGGCCATAAAGAAAATCAACAGGAGCAAACCTATGGACAACAGACTTTCGCGACGATGTGTGGCTACGTCAAACAAAATGTTTTCGAATAATTCGTGGGTTTTGGGCGGTAACAAATCCATCACAAATTGAATGAAATCTTTTTGGAATCCGCGGATGGGAACGAAAGGTATCAAACTCAATACGAAAAGCAAAAAAGGAAAGATGGCCATAAAAAAACTGTATGCAATGGCCGAAGCACGCATACTCAATCGCCCGTAAAAGATTCCGTAGGCGTAAAATTTTATCAGTTCATACCAGTTCAAATGCGGGAAAAAGGGTACGGGAATACGTTTGGCCTTATGTTTCCAGCGCTTGAAAGTAGCCGTAAAAAATTTCCGGATGTTCCGAATCGTTTTATTCATCGGTCAAAAATACGAAATAAAAGAAAAGGGGCTGCCTTTGCTTGCAACCCCCTTGATAAAAGCTATGAAACCTCCGAATCAGGCATTCACCAAATCGTTGTACGATTTGATTTTGCTCGATGCTTTTACTTCTTCGGTAAGTTTGGCTTCGCGTTCTTCCAAGGTTTCCTCACGTACGGAACGGATAATGCCCGTGACGATCGGGTTTTTCAAACGGATTAGCATCAGATGAACGGCCGGATCGGGATTATGGGCATCGTGTACCAAAATATCATTCTCGGTAATGCCGTTCTCGCCGATGTTGACCACTTTCAACTCGCCGCCTTCCAAGACAAGCCCTTTATCCTTATTCTTGCCGAAAATCATCGGTTTGCCGTGTTCGACAAACAATTGGTGTTCGTCCCGTACGGCTTTATCGGTCCAGAACTTGTAAGCACCGTCATTGAAAATCACGCAGTTTTGCATCACTTCAACAACGGAAGTACCCTTAAATTTTTGTGCTTCGATATAAATTTCGGTCTGATGTTTGGCATCGTTTCCCGCCACGCGGGCAAAAAATCTGCCTTGTGCGCCCAGCGCCAATTCACCGGCATTGAAAGGCGGTTGGGTATTTCCGTAGGGTGACGTTTTCGTTTTTTGTCCGAGAAGGGACGTGGGCGAAAACTGTCCTTTGGTCAACCCGTAGATTTCATTGTTGAAAAGGATGATGTTCAAATCGATATTGCGACGAATAACGTGAATAAAATGATTACCGCCGATAGCCAACGAGTCTCCGTCGCCGGTCATTACGAAAACCGTCAAATCGGGATTGGACAATTTTACGCCCGTGGCGATGGCGGCAGCACGCCCGTGAATACCGTGAATGCCGTAATTATCCATATAATACGGAAAACGCGACGAACATCCGATACCCGAAATAAATACGAATTTTTCCTTGGGAATGCCCATTTGGGGCAGGGCTTTCTGTATAGACCGCAGGATGACATAATCGTCACATCCCGGACACCAACGCACTTCCTGATCGCTGGCAAAATCTTTGAAGGTATATTTGATTTGTGTTGTCATGGTTTTCAGGATTTAATGATTTTTTCGAATGCTTCGGTCAGTTCGCTTTCATAGAAAGGCAGACCTTGAATTTTATTGACTTGTTCATACCGGAATTGAGGCAAATTCATTCGCAGGTAATTGGCAAATTGTCCCAAATTCAGTTCCGCCACGACGAGTTTTTTATACTTGGAGAAAACATCGGCGGTGCCTTTGGGCAAAGGTTTGATATGCGTAAAATGTGCCAAACCGACTTTATGTCCTTTATCGCGCAATACTTTGGCCGCATTTTTCAACGCGCCGTAAGTACCACCCCAGCCTATGATCAATAAATCGCCTTCTTGGTCGAATTCCGCTTTCATTTCCGGAATATAATTTTTCACCCTTTGCACTTTTTCCTCACGGATTTTTACCATATATTCGTGATTCTCGGGTTCGTAGGAAATAGCACCGGATTCTTTGTCTTTTTCCAATCCGCCGATCACGTGTTCCATACCCGGTGTGCCGGGAATCACCCATTTGCGTGCCAAGGTTTCCGGATCACGGTCGTAAGGATGCCAATTTTCCAAAGTTTTCTTCACCAAGGGCGGATGAATATCGGGCAAATCTTCCAATTTCATCACTTTCCAAGGCTCCGATCCGTTGCCGATGTATCCGTCGGTGAGCAAAATTACCGGTGTCATATGTTCCAAACTCAATTTGGCCGCTTCGAAAGTACGGTAAAAAGCATCGGAAGGCGATTTGGCGGCAAGTACAATCACAGGACTTTCGCCGTTACGACCGTACAAAGCCTGCATCAAATCGGCCTGTTCGGTTTTGGTAGGCAAGCCGGTGGAAGGACCGCCGCGTTGCACGTCGATAATAACCAAAGGGATTTCCAGCATCACGGCCAAACCGATGGCTTCGCCTTTCAACGCCAATCCCGGTCCGGAAGTTGTTGTTGCGGCAAGTTTCCCGGCGAACGAAGCACCGATAGCGGAAGTAACCCCCGCAATTTCGTCTTCGGCTTGGAAAGCAATGACATCCAATTGACGGTACTTCGACAATTCCTGCAAAATATCCGTAGCCGGCGTAATGGGATAAGACCCCAAAAAGAGTTGCAATCCGGCTTTTTCGGCCGCGGCAATCAACCCCCAGGCGGTTGCCGTGTTGCCGTTGATAATTTTGTACTTGCCTTCGTGGTGTTCCGCTTCGTCCACGATATAGGAAACCGGGATCAGTTCCAGCGTCTCGGCATAATTCCATCCGGTTTTCAATGCCTTGATATTGGCTTCGACTATTTCGGGTTTGTTTTTAAATTTCTTACGCAGAAAAGCCTCGGTATATTTCGGATCTTTACCGTAGAGCCAATAGACCATACCGAGAGCAAACATATTTTTACTACGCGTTTTGCTCTTGCTGTCAATCGGGATATCCTTCAAAGCTTCGCGTGTGAGCGAAGTCATCGGCACTTCGACAACAGTGTAATCCTTCAAGGATCCGTCTTCCAAAGGATTGCTTTCGTAGTGTGCTTTTTGCAGATTGGCATTGGTAAACGCATCGGTATCAACAATGATCATTCCGCCTTTTTTCAGATCGGGCAGATTCTTTTTCAAAGCGGCGGGATTCATCGCCACCAACAAATCCAATTTATCTCCCGGCGTGTCCACTTCGTGCGAACCGATTTGTACTTGATAACCGGAGACTCCGTACAAACTTCCTTGCGGCGCCCTGATTTCGGCGGGATAATTCGGGAAAGTAAAAACATCATTACCGAGCAAGGCCGCAGACATCGTAAATTGCGTACCCGTCAATTGCATACCGTCCCCCGAATCTCCGGCAAAACGGATGACCACGTGATCCAAATGTTTAACCGGTTTCTTCGTTGCCGGCGTATTATTTTTTGCTTCCATAATAATGGCTGATTATTTGATTGAAAATTTTCATTCGATTACAAATGTATAAATATTTATTCTCTTTTTTATGATTTATTGCAAGTTTTACGGGATTTTCGCTCAAAATATTATAATATAAATAATCCTGATTAATATTTGATAATCTTAAAATTTGATTGTTACATATTTTTCATTTTATCAAAAATCCTTGCTCAATACCAATAAAAGGCATTCTCGATATGTTCGATTTTATCTCCGAAACGATTGGAAATCACCGATATAATATCAAACCGGATCTCCACATCCATATCGTTTTCCTCAATGAAGGCATTCACCGCTTCAATCAACAATTTGATTTTTTTCTTGCTCACGAACATTTCCGGTTTACCGTAGGCCTCACTCGTTCGTGTTTTCACTTCGACCACCGCAAGTGTTTGGCCTTTCAATGCCAAAATATCAATCTCGGCCTTACCGAAATGCCGGTTCCGGGCCAGAATTTCGTAGCCTTTTCCCGTCAGGTATTTTACGGCCAAATCCTCACCGTATTTCCCCAAATCATTGTGCCGGGCCATCGTAAAAGGTTTTTAATTTTTGCAATAAAGCAATCATTTTTTCTTCCATAAAGGCGAAAGGATGTTCTTCCTTATCGACATAGATAACGAACAAAGCCAAACTTTTATCTTGCGGCAATAAATCCTGATGCAGGCGAAAGGCCTCGCGCATAAGACGTTTGATACGGTTGCGCTTCACCGCTTTTTTGAATTTCCGCTTGGAAACCCCGAAAGCAACCTGATAAGGGACATCTTCACTCAAATCCGTCCCGGCAAACACCAATTTATAGGGGAACTCGAATACCGACTGCCCTTCGGAAGCCAGATGTTCGAAAATTTTTTTCCGTTTGATACGGTAAGCTTTGGGCAAGCCGTATTTTTTCTTGGGAACGGTCATTTTTTCCAGACATTGTTGCTCCTATCGATATCACATGTCATTTGCAACGGATCGATTTCCACTTTTTTGATTTTTTTCACACCGGACGGCACCGTTATTTCATACGTGGGAAAGCCGTCAAACCAAGGTTTAAGCACGGCAAAACGATGGGTTCCCGCCACATTGTCGGTCTTACGGTATTGCAAGGTGCGGAAATAAGGTATGTGATATACAAACGTTCCCTTGTCCGTTTCCACCAGGACATCCAAAGGGACGGGCATCGCAGCGTTTTTTTTCAGGATTATACGCGATTTTCCGCGGCCGTCCGTCACCACACTATCCACGGCATATTCCACGTGATGCGTGCTTTCAATCCATTGATTGTAGAACCAATGCAATTGCATTCCCGTAGCCTTCTCGGCCGTCCGGAGCATATCTTCGGGTTGCGGATGACGGAATTTCCATTTGTCAAAATAGGCTTGCAGGAATTGTACGGTTTTTTCTTTTCCGGCGATGTTCATCAGATGCCACAGGAAAAGCGCTCCTTTATTGTAGGCATTCAACCAATAGGCCACATTGCTGCGGTAATAATCCGAATACATTGCCACGGGCTCCTCAAAACCGGATTGGGCATAACGTATGTAATCCCGTATGGTACGTTTCATAAAATTTTGTGCCGGATGTTTTTCGGCCAACTCGTTATAGGCCCAAGTGGAAATAAAAGTCGTAAAACCTTCGTCCATCCAAGGGTGGCGGGTTTCGTCGGTTGCCAGGACAAACTGAAACCACGAATGCGCCATTTCGTGCATCGTTACGCCGATCAAACTAGGTAAAAAACGTTTTCCCGTGATAAAGGTGCACATCCCGTATTCCATTCCGCCGTCACCGGCTTGGATTATGCTGTATTGTGCATAGGGATACTTGCCGATTTTTTCGTTATAAAAAGCCATCGCTTTTGCCGCATATTCGGGCAGTTTCGACCAATTGTCGCGCACACTCTTCGACGAAGGCACATAGAAAAAATGCAATTTCACTCCCGCAGGTCCCGGATAGGTCGTATGCACAAAATGCTTATCGGCGGCGAAGGAAAAATCGTGAACGTGCGGTGCAAGGAATTGCCAAGTCAGTTTTTTCGGTTTGTTTTCGACCTTCACATCCGCATAACCCTTCCCTATTTCCTTGGGATTGACCAAATAGCCCGTGCCACCGATCGTATAAGCACTGTCGATATGAATCGTAACGAAAAAATCGCCCCAAACGCCGTAAAATTCCCGTCCGAGAAAAGGATCGGCGTGCCAACCGTCCTTATCGTATTCGGCCACCTTGGGATACCATTGCGCCATATTAAACTCGATACCTTCGGGGCTCATATATCCCGACCGGCGAATGAATTTCGGTATTTGACAATCATAATCCGTAGTAATTTCCGTAGTAGCACCGGGAATAAGCGGTTTATTCAATTGAATCCGCATCACGGTTTCGTCGATGGTATATTTCACTTTTTTGCCGTCTTGTTTTACGGAATGAAACGTATATTCCCCCGATTCGTCCGGTTTGAGTTTTTTTATTTTTTCGATTCGCTCATCCGGATCGGGCAAGGTTTTGTTATGCCAATACAATGCACTTCCGGGCCTGAAAGCCCGCCAATATAAATGAAGGTATATCTCCTTCAACGTATCGGGGGAATTGTTTTTGTAGCGAATGATTTGTTTTCCGTGATACGAATGCCTTGCGACGTCCATATCCACATCCATCTTGTAATTGACATATTGCTGCCAATATCCGTCGGAATCGACTTTTCGCTGTGCATAAAAAAGAGTGCTCCAAAGAATGGTAAACAAAAACAAATTATTTTTGATTGTCATTTTATCCTGATTTAAAGTGTGCAAAATAAGCATTTATTTTTATTACGCATGTCCTGCAAATATCAGGCCTTCCCTTGAAGCTTACGGCAATTTTACGTATATTGACAACAAAAAATGCAGGTCGATCATATCAAACATATTTTGTTTTTGGACATCGAAACGGTGCCTTTGGTTTACGAATATAATGAGGCGCCGGAAAAAATCAGGAAATTATTCGAGAAAAAGGTCCGCTACCGGTTAAAGGACGATACCACGGCCGAAGACCTCTATGAACAGGCCGGTATTTGGGCAGAATTCGGCAAGGTGGTAGCCGTGGCCATAGGCGTTGTCACCGTTAAAAACGGTAAAAATAAATTGGTCATCAAAAAAATAGGCTATGACGACGAGAAAAAAGTTCTGACGGAAACGGCGGAAATTCTAAGGCGTTTTTCGGAAAAACACGGCGAAAAAACCCGGCTTTGTGCGCATAACGGGAAAGAATTCGATTTCCCCTATTTGGCCCGCCGTATGCTGATCAACCGCATTCCGCTACCGGAAATATTGAAGGTTCACGGCAAAAAACCTTGGGAAACACCCTATTGCGACACGATGGAACTTTGGCAATTCGGCGACAGGAAACATTATACCTCCCTGGAATTGCTTACGGAGATACTGGATATTCCCAGCCCTAAATACGATTTGAACGGAAGTGACGTAGCGCGTGTTTATTACGAAGAAAAGGATTTGGAACGCATCAAACAATATTGCGCCTCGGACGTAGCGGCATTGGTCAATGTTTATTTACGCTTACACGAACAGGATATCATACCCGAAAATGACATTGAAATACAAGATTAGCCTGCTGTTTCTGTTGTTCCTCCGGCTTTTTCCGGTCAATGCTCAACAAGTCAAACCCGTATGGTCGGGAAAATTCATCGAAGAAAACGGACTGATTATCCTGCCCGTGACGGTGAACGGCGACACTTTGCATCTCTTTTTTGATACGGGAAGCCGCCCTGTGGTATTGTTTTCTCCCGGTACCGGCACACGGACGGACACCGCGGGAATGAAAAAAATATTTATTCGCAGTATCGGAAATAAGCGTTTGATTCCGGCATATCGAAGCGACGATAACACGGTGCAATTGGGACCTATCCGTCAACAAAACGTGCCGCTCCTGGTTCTCAAAAAAAATTTTATCGACGCGGAATCTTTCTTCAAAACCAAAATCGACGGATTGATAGGAACGGAATTTTTCAAGAACTATGTCGTGAAAATCGATTTTTTCCGTAAACGTTTCAAAATCTATCCCCGGAAACCGGCTATCCCGAAACGTTTCAAACAAACCCCGCTGCGTTTTATCAACGGCATTCCCAACATCCGGTTTGAAGTTTCGGGGCGCAAAACCGTCCTGGCTTTGGACACCGGCAACAACGATTACCTGTGGCTGTTTAACCTGCCGGAAACCGAGCGCTATAAAAAAGTGCGCTTACGAATCGGCAGAAGTATTACGGGCGATATTGAAGGGTGGCGAACCTTAGCCGACAGCATCGGACCGGACGACAAAACCCTCGACGGCGTGCCCGTTTCCGTTCCCGATACGAGCCTCCTGGAAGACATCAACAGGATTTACCACGCCCGCGGTATACTCGGGACGGCCTGGCTCAGGAATTATAGATTCTTCATTGATTTCCGGCATAAAAAACTTTATTACCGCAAACCCTGGTGGCACAAATTCCGGATCGTTTACGACAAAAGCGGCATTGTTTTGCAGTACTCCACACCTCGCTGGATTGCTTACGAAAAAATCATCCCCGCCGAAACCGGCGGACCGGTCCCGGGCCTTAGCGAAAAACCCGACCTTATTCCCCTGCGAAAAGTAACACGATTCCGCTATTCGCGCCTGGCGAAAATAACCGAAATAATTCCGGGTACGCCCGCGGATAAGGCCGGACTCCGCAAGGGCGACCTCATCCTGAAAATAAACGGACATTTCGTTTTTCAATTCAAAAATTTGGCGGAGATCAACACCATCTTGGGCGGCAAGGAAGGAAAAATCATTTTTTTGGACGTCCTGCGCAATGAGAAACAAATGAGATTCCGCTTCCGGTTGAAAGATTACTTTAAAAAATAAAAAATCCCCCCGCAAAGCGGAGGGAATTCCCGATTTTGTATATATCCTGCTAGACCTATCCTTGATTTTTCAGGGCTTCTGCACCACTGACAATTTCGAGGATTTCGCCGGTAATCACCGCCTGACGGGCTTTGTTGTATTGGAGTGTCAATTCGGCGGTCATTTCTTTGGCATTGTCCGTAGCCTTGTGCATTGCCGTCATACGCGCCCCGTGTTCCGATGCCCAGGCATCGCGTATAACACGTAGAAACTTCACGCGTAAAGATTTCGGTATTAATTGGCGGACAATTTCCTGTTGCGAAGGATCGAAGATAAAATCCAATTGCACGCCGCTTTGTTCGCCTTTTGCTTCGGGCTTGTCCACCGGCAAGTATTTAACCGTTTGAACACGTTGCACTCCGGCATTTTTGAATTCATTGAAAATCAAATAAATGGCGTCGTATTTGCCTTCCGCGAACAAATGCATCAGGTGGGAGGCCGTTTCCATCGTCTTGTCGTAGTTGACATTTTTATCGAAAATATCACTACGGTTTTCCGTGACCGGATACTTCTTTTTCAAAGCATCGAAAGCCCTTTTTCCTACGGTGAGTATTTCCGCTTCGACGCCTTTTTCTTTCCACCGGGCGAATTCCTGTTCGGTCTGCTTGATAACGTTGCTGTTCAATGCGCCGCAAAGCCCGCGGTTGGAACTCACCGGCACGAGTAAAACGCGTTTCAAAGGTCTTTCTTCGGCATAAACGCCTCCTTCGTCCATATCGGCAGTTTGGCTCAACGACACCAACAACTCATTGATTTTTTCGGCATAAGGCCGCATATTTTCAATGGCTTCCTGGGCTTTTTTCAATTTGGCGGCAGACACCATTTTCATCGCATTGGTAATCTGCATCGTCGATTTGACCGATTGGATACGCGTACGTATGTCTTTTAAGTTAGCCATAATTTTCAGGCATTAATTGTCTTTATTCTTGCGTTTCGAAATTGGCGGCAATCTCCTTGGCGGCTTTGGTCAACACTTCGGCAATCTCGTCGTTCCATTCGCCGTTACGGATACGGTCGAGCGTGTCGCGATGTTTCATACGCAGATATTCCAAATATTCCGCTTCGAAATCTTTGACTTTTTCCACCGGCACTTTACGCAAAAGGTTTTTGGTTCCCGCAAAGATAACGGCCACTTGTTCTTCGACCGGCATCGGTTCGTGTTGCGGTTGTTTCAGGATTTCCACATTCCGCTTACCTTTTTCGATAACATTCAAGGTAACGGGATCCAAATCGGAACCGAATTTGGCAAAAGCTTCCAATTCGCGGTATTGGGCCTGGTCGAGTTTCAGCGTACCGGCCACTTTTTTCATCGGTTTGATTTGTGCCGAACCACCCACACGCGATACGGAAATACCGACGTTGATGGCCGGACGAATACCGGCGTTAAACAAATCGGATTCCAGGAAAATTTGCCCGTCGGTAATGGAAATTACGTTCGTGGGAATGTAGGCGGAAACGTCACCCGCTTGCGTCTCGATAATGGGCAATGCCGTCAACGAACCGCCGCCTTTGAGTTTGTCTTTCAACGGCTCGGGAACATCGTTCATCATTTTGGCCACCTCGTCGTCTTCGATAATTTTTGCGGCACGTTCCAACAAACGGGAATGCAAGTAGAAAACGTCTCCCGGATAAGCCTCACGTCCCGGCGGACGGCGAAGCAAAAGGGAAACCTCACGGTAGGCCGTGGCCTGTTTCGACAAATCGTCGTAAACAATCAGTGCGGGGCGACCCGTATCACGGAAATATTCACCGATGGCGGCACCGGCATAAGGAGCATACACTTGCATCGGCGCGGGGTCGCTGGCATTGGCGGCAACAATAACCGTGTAGGCCATCGCGCCGGCATCTTCCAACAATTTGGCGATCTGACGCACCGTGGAAGCTTTTTGTCCGATGGCTACGTAAATACAGTAAACCGGTTCGCCTTTTTCGTAATTTTCCTTTTGGTTGATAATGGTATCCACCGCTACGGTGGTTTTACCTGTTTGACGGTCACCGATAATCAACTCCCGCTGACCGCGACCGATAGGAATCATCGCGTCGATAGCTTTGATACCCGTTTGCAAAGGTTCTTTCACCGGTTGACGATAGATAACGCCCGGCGCTTTTCGTTCCAAGGGCAAGTGAATCAATTCGCCTTTGATATCGCCTTTACCGTCAATGGGATGTCCCAAGGTGTTGATAACACGACCGATAAGGCCTTCACCTACGGGGATGGACATAATCCGGTTCAGACGTTTGACCGACGAACCTTCGGTAATATCCGTATAAGGTCCCAGGATAACGATACCGACATTGTCTTCTTCGAGGTTCAACACCACGCCTTCGGAACCGTTTTCGAATTGTACCAATTCGCCCGATTGGGCATTATTCAAACCGTAAACACGGGCGATACCGTCACCGACTTCAAGAACGACTCCCGTTTCGTCCAAACTGGCGGACGTATCGGCTTGTTCCAATTGTTCCTTGATAATCGCTGAAATTTCGGAAGGTTTTATTTCTGCCATATCTTATTTTTTTCCAATAAAATGCTTATAAATGTTTGAGTTGTTGCTTGATTTTGTTCAATTTTCCTTTGATACTGTCATCGATGCGCATATCACCGATTTTCAAAATATAACCGCCCAAGAGGGATTCGTCCGTTCGCACGGAAAGATCGACCCTGTCCTTCCCGCTGATTTTTTTGACGGTTTCCAGAAAACTTTTTTTGATGGCATCGTCCACGGGAACGGCCGTAACCAATTCCGCTTCGACGACGCCTTCGTATTCTTTATGAAATTTATCGAACAAAACGGCAATCTGATCCAAAATATCCAACCTGTCGTGCTTGGCCAGAATATCCAACAAACGGAAAGTTTGATCATCGATTTTTCCTGCAAACAACTTTTGCAATACGGCCGATTTCTTTCCGGTCCCGACGGTGGGATTTTTAAGGAAACGGTCCAATTCGGGGGACGATTCCAAGGTTTTCAGTATCAAATGCATATCGTTGGCGGCCCGGGCCAATTTACCTTTTTCCTTGCTCCACTCGAAAAAGGCTTTGACATAGCGTTTGGCCGCACGGGATATTTTAATCATATCAATTGAGTTTTAGGTCGGAAAGATTTTTCTTGATCAAATCCAATTGTTTGTCGCGGTCGTTCAAGGTGTTTTTCAATACCTTTTCCGTCATTTGCAAAGTCAATTCGGCCACTTGATCATGAATGCTTTTAAGGGCCGCTTGCCGTTCGGCTTCGATCATTTGTTTGGTTTTGGCCAGTTCTTCGGCACGGGCTTTTTCCGCCTCCGCTTTGGCTTCGGCAATCATTTTTTGTTTCAATTCGCGGGCTTCTTTGAGGATATTTTCCCGTTCTTGCCGTGCTTCCTGAAGTATTTTTTCGTTGTCGGCTTTCAGTTTGGCCATTTCCTCACGCGTTTTCTCCGCCTCCAACACAGCTTCTTCGATACTCTTTTCTCTTTCTTTAATGGCATTCAAGATGGGTTTCCAAGCCATTTTGGTCAGCAGGAAAAAGAAAATCAGGAAGAACAGCGTCATCCAAAAGACCAAGGTTTCCGGTGATGTAAGATTCATATCTTTATCTTTTTATATCAATTTTTTTCAATGAAAAAGAAAAATCCCCGGCCAATCGCCGGTGGATTTTTCAGGGTTTCTTACTTGATCAAGGCAATGATAACGGCGAAGAGGGCAACCCCTTCCACCATAGCGGCCGTGATCAGCATGTTGTTTCGGATTGTTCCGGCAAATTCGGGTTGTCGGGCCATGGCTTCGGTAGCCATTCCACCGATTTTTCCGATACCGATACCCGCCCCGATGGCGGCCAATCCTGCTCCGATTACTGCTAATCCTGCATCCATAGTTAATTGATTTTAGTGGTTAATGTTTAAAAATTTATGCTGTTTCATGTTCTTCCTCGTGATGCTCCTCAATGGCCATACCGATGAATACGGCCGAAAGGATGGTAAAGATATATGCCTGCAAAAAGGCAACCAATAATTCGATAAAACTCATAAACACGACGAAAAAGCCCGATACGAATCCCCATTTGATGCTGGAAAACATAAAGATCAACGCCACAAGGCTGATCATCATCGTGTGACCTGCCAAAATATTGGCAAACAAACGAACCATCAAAGCAAAAGGTTTGATGAAAATACCCATAATTTCCACCGGTATCATAATGGGCCAAATGACCTTGGGAACCGGCGGCATAAAAATATGTTTCCAATAATCTTTTTTAGCGTGGAAAGTAATGAAAAAGAAGGTAAAACCGGCCAAAACAAAAGTGATCAGGATATTTCCCGTGAGATTATGCCCGAAAGGCGCCAGCGGTATCAAACCCACCAGATTACTATACAAAATAAAGAAGAAGACCGTCAATAAGTAGGGCATATATCTTTCGTACTTATCACCCAGACTCGGTTTGGCGACTTCATCACGGATAAACAATATGATCGGCTCCATCAAACCGGCAATACCTTTGGGAAGTTTCTTGGGATTTTGATAGGCTTTCTTGGTATAATATAAGGTAAGCCAAAGCAAGAAAAACACAAAAACAATGGCTACGACATCCCGCGTTATCGAAAAATCCAGAGGACGAATATCATAATTCAATGCGGAAGGATGTTCAACATTCTTCACTTTATCGGCATAATAAATAACCTCGTGAATACGAACCAATTTATTACCCTTGGAATCGGTAACCACGACCTTTCCTTCGTTATCATCCTCAAATTTGGCCGAACTGAATATGCTCAACCCTTTTTTCGTCCATAAAATAACGGGTAAATGAATGGTCTTTTTGAAAAACGGCAATTCGAATTCATAGTCGTGCGAATCGCTTACGTGGTGAGAGACCAGTGCAGCCGTATCAAAATGGGATTTTTTTTCGCCCTGTGATTCCTTAATCTGTTTATTTTCTTGTTGCGGGGAGTGCTCGTTTTCCTGTCCGGAAGCAATAAGAAATAAGCCTGCCATCCCTATCAATAACAAACGTCGCAGCATAGATATCTTCATACCGTTTCTTTATCCGGTTTTAATTTTTGGCAAAAATACAATTAATCTGCATTAAAACAAATTTTACCCAATAAAAAAATCGCCTCTAAACGAGACGATTTTTATTTAAGAGCCTGATTTCGATATTATTTTTTCAAGGCATCTATCTTGGACTGATAATAATCGATAATTTCTTTGTTGGCCGGGCCTTCTTTCTGATATTTAATTGCACCTGATAACATAAAGACAGCCAACCTCTTAAATCCGTATTGACTGAATTTTTCCCCCAAACGGTAAACTTCATCGGCATAGGCTTTGTTGGCCTCTATATCGTCCGACTTGGCCACCCATTCGGCCAATTGTTGCAGCAACTTTTGACCTTTCGGACTAAATAACCCGAAAGGCTCCTTAAATAATTGATGCACAACAAATGTCCGTTTGGCATCCACTTTATTTTCGAGATAATATTTGGCAACGACAAATCCAAGCACTTTCATATCGTCATCCGAGAAGCCGGCTATGATTTTATTCAATTTTTCCGGCGCGGTTTTGCTCAAAGCTTCAAATGCCGCACGTTTGACGGCCGCCGATGGGCTTTTCAGCATTTCTTTGAATAATGAAACATATTTTTTTCGTTTGGTTTCGCCTAATTTTCTTATAGCAGCTGCTTCTACGAGCGTCTTCCGGTCGTATTTTGCCAAATCATATAATTTCCGTTCAATCCTTTTCGTAAAAAACGGGCTGTTTACATCCAAAGCTTCAATGGCTTTTATGCGGAAACCGTAAAAAGGATCGTCCAGTGCCGCACGAATAACGGCAAAAGCCTGTTTATCTTTTTTATGTTCCAATGCTTTATCCAAACCCATACGCCGGTCTCCGTAGTTCTTTCCGTGGAAATATTGGAAATAATAGGTCTCGTCGGGACGATGGTCGGTGATTTTGGCCAACAAAACATGATCGGCGCCTACATTGACCAAATCGGGATGTTTCGTATAGGAAAAATCGAATGTTTGCACCGAATCGGTTACGCGCACGGGATAACGATGATATTTTCCGTTCTCATATACGTCGATATTCAAAGGGAAATGCCAAATTTTCTTTGTTTTTTGGACAATGGTTACTTGTCCTTGTCCTTTTGCATCGTCATATTTATAGGAAATATCCAAAACGGGATGTCCCGCTCCGTAGAACCATTGGCGGAAAAATTCGGTCAGATCTTCACCGCTAACCTCCTCCATAGCCAAACGCAATTTGGCCGCTTCACCGGTTCCGAAACGGTTAACGGTCAGATACTTATGCAATCCGGCAAAGAAAGCTTTGTCGCCCAGTTTGTGACGAAGCATATGCAATATCAATCCGCCTTTTTGATAAGAAACCACGTCAAAAACATCGTCGGGCTTGCGATACCGGTATCTGACCAAATGTTTTCCGCTTGCTTGCGGTGACATAAAATACATTTGACGTTTGGACCAACGAATGGCATCGGCCTTATCTTTTCCTTCGGCGTGCTCGGCCCAAAGACTTTCGGAATAATCGGCAAAAGATTCGTTCATACTGATCTGCGACCAACTCTCGGCCGTAACCAAATCACCGAACCAATGATGGAACAATTCATGGGCGATGACGTCTTCCCATCGGTTCCGGTCGATCAATTCGGCTTTATTCTGATAAGCCATATCGCTATGATTGACACAAGTGGTGTTTTCCATCGCCCCGCTGACGAATTTCCGCGTTACGATTTGATCAAACTTGGGCCAAGGATATTTTACACCCGTTATTTTTTCGAAATAGCGAATCATTTCCGGCGTTTTACCGAAAATCATTTTGGCCACATCCTTGTATTTCGGCTCTACAAAATAATCCACATCCATATTTCCCAAACTGTCGTGTACTTTCACAAACGGTGCCACGGCCATAAAAAACAAATAAGGAGCGTGCGGTTTGTCCAATGCCCAGGTGTCCGTATGGGAACCGTCGGGATTTTCCTTCGTTTCGATTTTCAGCCCGTTGGAAAGACTCACCCAGCCTTTCGGGATATCTTTGATTGTGATTTCTTCGGTTGATTTCTGGTTGGGCGAATCGATGGTCGGAAACCAAACACTGTTCGATTCCGGCTCGCCTTGTGTCCAGACTTGGGGCGGATAATCCTCCGTTTCACCGCGCGTGTTGATAAAATACAAGCCGCGATTATCGCGAATGGCATTCCCTTTGTCGGCAATCACCGAATCGGGCTGTGCAAGATATTTCACATATACACGGTAGGATTCGTCCTTGGTGAAGGTTTTGGGCAACCGGATATGCAATTGTTTTTTGTCGTACCTGTAATCAACCTTTTTACCGTTCACTTGCACGTCATAAATACGCATAAATTTGGCATCCAGCGTCAAACTGTCCGTAGGGTAAAAATGCGGATGCAAACGGAGATAAGCCTCGCCGTCCATGGTATGGGCTTGCATATTCAAACGAACCACTAATTTGGTATGTTCCAAATCGTTGATTTTGCGTCTTTCTCCGTGAAAAGGCGGTTTTTCTTCCTTTTGATTCGTCAAATCCATAA
>CAYUQW010000004.1:4884-25049 GCA_964446985.1 uncultured Flavobacteriaceae bacterium | reverse complement strand
TCCAAAAAGATTTTTGCCAACGAAGGCGCAAGGATAATGCCGCGGGTGCCCAGCCCGTTGAAAACGGATAATTGCGGATAAACCGGATGTTTTCCCAACAGCGGACGCCGGTCTTTAACGGTCGGGCGGATGCCGGCTTTTTGAGCGACGATTTCGTAAGGCTCGTGGTACAGTCCGTTCAGTTTTTCCTGCAATAAGGTTTTGGCTTTTACGGTGGGTTTCCAAGTTTTGTCGGTCCATTCGTAGGTTGCGCCGGTGATATGCAAATCCGTTTCGGGATAAGGCGCCAGAAAAATATTCGATTTCACGATTTTATCCACCGGTTTCGATAATTTTACAATCAGCGTTTCTCCTTTGGTGCCGGTCATTGGCAAATGTTTGAAAAAAGGATTGTTTTTCATTCCGAATCCTTCGGCAAAAATGATATGCCGTGCGCGGATGCCTTTATATTCGACATAATTTTCTTTTATGTTAAGTTGCTCATAATCAAATTGTTCCGCAATCAGCCTTCCGCTTTGTTTCAATTCGTTTTTCCAATCGCCCAAGAGTTTTTCCGTATGTAACAATCCCGTATTTTTCATAACGCCGAATCCGAAAGGCGCTTCGATTCCCGGGATGTTTTCAAAGGAAATCCCGTCCATAAACCGTTCGAAACCGGGCCTTCCGGAAGAGGTTTCCCAGTCGTTTTGTTCGGCGGTGGAGGTTAATTTACGCAGGATAGGTAAGGGAAAGAGGTATCGTTTGCCGTTTTCCATTTCCGTTCGCCGGTATTGCAACAGCGCATAATCCAGAAACTCGGCGGCTTTCCACGCCAAGGTAAAACGTTTCAGTATCACGGGATTATAAACGCCCGCCGAAGCCAATGTGGCGTTTTCGGTTCCGCGGTCAATCAGCATAAAAGTGCGTTGCCGTTCCGTGAGTTGACGGGCAAGATTAAATCCGGCAATACCGCCGCCCACAATTAAATAATGATACATTCGGACATTTTATTTGTGCAAGTTACAAGCTTTCCCGGAAAATTTTAGCCTGAAAACGGCATTTTATTTGAATGTACGGTAAATAAACAACTTTTGTATGATTAATGAAAACATAAGAAACGATAAGCTGAAAATCCCTGTACGTTTTATTTTTTATCCGTAACTTTGACAAGCAAATCTCCGAGCAAATGAAAAAATTGTTTTTGTGGCTTTTTGTGGCCGGATTAATAGGGTCGTGCGGAGTGAAGAAATCTCCCGGGCCCGAACTGACTGCCAAAGCCGAGGTCCAAACCGAAGGAAAATATATCGCAAGAACGATTGCTTTTTACAATCTGGAAAATTTTTTCGATACCATTAACGATCCCAAGACACGCGACGACGATTTTACGCCCGACGGCCGGGATGCCTGGACGAGCGAACGTTATTGGCACAAAGTCAAAAATATGTCGCAGGTAATTTCGATGATCGGGAAAAAATATACGCATATGCCGCCTGCGGCTATCGGGGTGGCGGAAGTGGAAAACCGTTCCGTGCTGGAAGATTTGGTCAATGCGCCTGCACTACGCCCGTATCACTACGGAATCGTACATTTCGATTCGCCCGACCATCGGGGTATCGACGTGGCTTTGCTGTATATGAAAGGGGTTTTCAAACCGGTGAACTACAAAAAATTCCCCTTGTTGATTTATAATTCCGAAGGACGCCGTATCTACACGCGGGATGTGCTGCTGGTTACCGGTATGATGGACGGTGAACGTATTCACATTATCGTCAATCACTGGCCTTCGCGTCGCGGCGGTGAGGCACGAAGCCGTCCGTTGCGTATGAAAGCCGCCGAATTGGATATGAAAATCGTCGATTCGTTGTACAAAGCCGATCCCAATGCCAAAATCGTGATGATGGGCGACCTGAACGACGATCCCGACAGCCCGAGTATCAAAGAAGTATTGCACGCCAAGGGTAAAAAATCCGCTGTGGGCAAGCACGGTCTTTATGCGGCAATGGAACATTTCTACCGCGCAGGTATCGGAACGCTCGCCTACCGTGATTCCTGGAATTTATTCGACCAAATCTTTTTGTCTTATCCGCTCGTAAAAGATAAAACCTACAAGACTTTCGAATTGTGGAAAACCGGCATTTTCAATAAAACTTTTCTTACGCAACGCAAGGGCGCCTTCAAAGGTTATCCGCTTCGAACCTTTGCCGGCGGGCAGTATCTCGGCGGATACAGCGACCATTTTCCCGTCTATGTGATTTTGTTGAAGAAAAAATAAGCTTTTTGTCGCGCGTTGATTGTCCGGGATAGCTTTTTGGCTTATTTTGGCGTAACTTTGTCTTATAAAAATTTGTGATAATGAAAAAAATAGGGAGCATATTGTTGCTTTTCGGGTTTCTAGTGCTGACAGCCCAGGAGAAAAAGCAACTGACTTTGGAAGATGCGGTTTTGGGATATTACAAAGGTTTGTATCCCGAGCGGTTAATCAATTTGCAATGGTCGGAAAATGCAGATGAATTTGTTTACCGGACCGATACGTCGTTTGTAATCAAAGATGCCCGTAACAGGAAAATCGCCGAAATCGGTTTGGCGGATCTGCGCAAAAGTTTGCCCGGATTGACGCTGAAACGTTTGCCGTATTTGCGCGGTTTCGGATACGGAAAATTGTTTTTTAAGGTCGATACGAACGTTGTTTTCCTGCCGTATAAATCGATGAAGGCGGAAGTTATTCCGTTGAATGCCAACGCGGAAAATATCGATGCCGATTTGCGCTACAACCAGGTGGCGTTTACGATGGATAATAATCTCTATTTGGCTACGAAAAACAAAGGAATACAAGCGGTTACTTCCGAAAAAAACACCAATATAGTAAGCGGACAAGCCATTGCGCGGAACGAATTCGGTATAACCAAAGGCACTTTTTGGTCGCCCTCGGGGATGCTGTTGGCATTTTACCGAAAAGACGAAACGGACGTGGACGAATATCCGTTGGTGGATATTACCGAAACGCCGGCCAAATTGAAAAATATCAAATATCCGATGAACGGAAGAGGCAGCGAAGAACCTGCCGTGGGTGTTTATTCGCCTTCCACGGGAAAAACCGTTTTTCTGCAATTATTCGATAAAGCGGGCAAATATCATTATGTGACCAATTTGACTTGGGACAGCAACGAAAAATTTATTTATCTGGCCGAACTCAATCGCGATCAGAATCATTTGTGGTTCAATCAATATGACGCTGCTACGGGACGTTTCGTCAAAACCTTGTTCGAGGAGAAAAACGGCAAATGGGTCGAACCGGAACATCCGGCATACTTTATCCCGGGAAGCGGCGATTTTATTTGGCTAAGCGAACGGGACGGTTTTATGAACCTGTATCGCTACAACCGCAACGGCCGTTTGATCAAAAAAGTAACGTCCAATCGTTGGGTTACCGACGATGTCCTGGGATTTTCGAAGGACGGCCGGTATGTTTATACCGCGGGTACCGGCGTCGATCCGCGCGAAAAACACCTTTTCAGGATCAATTTGCGCACGGGCATAGAAAAACAATTGACAAGCAGGCACGGAATGCACCGCATTTTGCTTTCGCCCGGCGGACGGTATTATATCGATGTTTTTTCGTCGATAGATAATCCGGGATTGACAACCTTGCATTCGACCGCTCGTTATAAGAAATCCGTTACCTTGTTGAAATCGGAGAATCCGTTGAAAGATTATGCTGTTTCCAAACCGGAATTTTTCAGTATTCGCGGCGAATTTACCGATAAGCTTTACGGTCGCATTATCAAGCCTTCGCACTTCGATCCGTCGAAAAAATATCCCGTATTGGTCTATGTATACGGAGGTCCGCACGTGCAATTGGTGCAGAATCGCTGGTTGGGCGGAGCGCCTTTGTGGATGTATTGGTTGGCCGAGCAGGGATACATTGTTTTCACCTTGGACGGCCACGGTTCCGACAGGCGCGGATTTGCATTCGAAAGCGTTATTTACCGGCAATTGGGTCAAACGGAAGCGCGTGATCAAATGGACGGCATAGCCTATTTGCGCACATTGCCCTATGTGGATATCAACCGTTTGGCGGTTCACGGATGGTCGTTCGGCGGTTTTATGACTTTGACGCTTTTGACCGAATATCCCGATATTTTCAATGTAGGCGTGGCCGGCGGTCCGGTTACCGATTGGAAATGGTATGAAGTGATGTACGGCGAACGGTATATGGATACCTACAAACAAAATCCCGAAGGTTTCAAGAAAACGTCCATTCTGAACAAAATCCAAAATCTGAAAGCCAAACTAATGACCATTCACGGATATATGGACGACGTCGTGGTGCCGCAACACGATATCGCTTTGCACGACAAGGCCATTGCCGAAGGAATTCAAATGGATTTTTATCTCTATCCGCGTGCCAAACATAACGTTTACGGTCGCAGACGCGTGCATTTGATGAAAAAAATATTGACTTACATAATGGAAAATAACCGAAAAAAATAAAAACGATGAAAGCACATTTCGATAAACTCAAAGAACATAAAGCTTCCGGAGATCAAGCGGCATTCAATGCGTTATTGGAACAAATTTTGCCGAAATTAAAACTCTATGTCAAACGTCAAATTCACAATTACGAAAACAAAGGCGTTTTCAAAAAAGGTTTCTATTCGCCCGACGATATTGTGGCCGAAGTTTACCTGCGCATATACGATCGCTTTGACCGGATAACCGGTCCCGACGAGATTAAACCTTTGCTTTTCAAGACGGCTAATGAAGTTTTGGACGAGTTGGCTGCCAAGGAGAAAAAACCTTTTAAATCCCTTCCCGTGGATCGAATTCTGAAAGAAGAACTCGATATGCTGAACGAGCGTATGACCGCCACCGCCGACGGCGAAATCGTGCTTATCGACGATCTGGACGATATTTCCTACAAACAGGACGAATACAAGAAAAAATATTTCCTGCTGGACAAAACGGCCGAAGAAGCTTTTGCCCGTAGCCTGGGACTTGCTCCCGAAGATTTTGCCGACGAAAAATTCCGCAGTATGTTCGGAAACTACTATACCGATTTGCCCGATACGGTCAAACGAATTCTGGATTTATATACGTTCGGCGAAATGTCTCCTTCCGAAATTGCATTAGTAATGGAAGCCAATGACGAAGACGTGCAAATGACTTTGAAAACCGTCAAAGAACACGTGCGGAAACTGAAATAATCCGGATGAGTAAGAAAAAAAACAGTCCTTTTAAGAACAAAATAAACATTGTCAACAAACGTGCCCGTTTCGATTACGAGATTTTGGAAAAATACGAGGCGGGCATTGCCCTGACGGGAACCGAAATCAAATCGATCCGGATGGGCAAAGCGTCCATTGCCGACAGTTTTTGCGAATTTAACGACAAGGGCGAATTGTTTCTGACCAATATGTATATCAAGGAATACGATTACGGCACACACTACAATCACGTGCCGACGCGCCAAAGGAAATTGCTCTTGCACAAAAAGGAATTGCGCAAACTCCGGCAAGCTTACCAAACCAAAGGCGTGACCATTGTTCCGTTGCGTCTGTATATCAACGATCGCGGCTTGGCCAAAGTGGAAATTGCTTTGGCACGCGGACGGAAAAAATACGATAAACGGCAAGTCTTGCGCGAACGGGATATTGCCCGGGAAATGGATCGCGAACGAAAAAAATATATCTGATGCGGCAAGTGCGATTAAAAAAAGCGTTCCTTCCGGTTTTGATGCTGTTGTTACTATGGCAATGCAAGAAGAAGGATAATATTCCGCCCGAGAAAACTTTCTTGCCTTCCGTATCGGAATACAATTATGCCTACGGTCCGGCACCTACGCAAAATATGGACGTGTTTATTCCGGCCGGAAAGCGCGATACGATGAAACTGTTGGTGATGGTGCACGGCGGTAGCTGGATTTCCCGCGACAAATCCGATTTTTCTCCTTGGTTTGAATACGAAAAACAACGGCAACATTATGCGGTTATCAATATAAACTATCGCTTGGATTCCTACGCCACACGTCCCGTTCCGATGCAAACGGACGATATTCGTTCGGCTATCGAAAAGGTGCGACACGATTTTCATTTGCCGGCACGCCGTATCGGCCTGTTGGGGATGAGCGCGGGCGGACATTTGGTAACCTTGTATGCCTATAAATACGACACGGAACATAATGTCAAGACCGTGGTGGATTTTGTCGGGCCGGTCGATTTTACGGATCCCGTTTATCATTCCGGTCGGCATTGGCCATACATTTTTTCGGGAATAGAATACATTTTCAATATGCCCTACCGCGGCAACGAAGATTATTACCGTTCCGTCAGTCCGTATTACAATGTCGATGCACAATCGCCGCCTACGATAATGTTTTACGGCGGGCAGGATACCTTGGTTCCCGCTTCGCAAGGCGTCCGGTTAAGGCAACAATTGAACCGGTTTTCCGTTCCCAACGAATTGTATATCTATCCCGGCAGCCCGCATACGTTTAACGATACCGATGCTACGGATGCTTTTTGGAAAGCTGAAAGGTTTATGTCGGAATATTTGTAATTCAAGTTACAAGAGATTTATTTCTACTTTTGCACTAAAAAATCACGGGTAATGAACAAACGAATGGAAATAATGTCTCCCGCCGGAGATTTTGCTTCGCTGCAAGCGGCGTTGGATAACGGCGCCGACTCGGTGTATTTCGGTGTGGAGCAACTGAATATGCGTGCGCGTTCGTCGGTGAATTTTCAAATGGAAGATTTGCCCGAAATCACGCGCCGTTGCCGGGAAAAGAACGTTAGAACCTATTTGACGTTGAATACCGTTTTGTATGACCACGATATTCCGGTTGCCAAACGTTTGATTAAGGCCGCCAAAGAAGCAGGAGTCGATGCGATTATTGCCGCGGATCCGGCTGCCGTGATGATGATCCGTGAAGCGGGGATGAGCGTTCACGCATCCACGCAATTGAACATAACCAATGTGGAAACGTTGAAATTTTACGCGCAATTTGTCGATGTTGCCGTTTTAAGTCGCGAGTTGAGTTTGCGGCAGGTCAAGCATATTACGGATGAAATCGAGCGTCAAAATATCACGGGCCCTTCGGGGGAGAAAGTCCGTATCGAAATTTTCGCCCACGGCGCTTTATGTATGGCCATATCGGGAAAATGCCACCTGAGTTTGCATACGTATAACTCGTCGGCCAATCGCGGGGCCTGCAAGCAGAATTGCCGCCATCCTTATTTGGTGATCGATAAGGAAACGGGAATGGAACTGGAAGTGGACAACGAGTATATTATGTCGCCCAAAGATTTGATGACCGTCAATTTTCTGGATCAAATCCGGGACGCGGGTGTCCGCATTCTGAAAATCGAAGGACGGGCGCGTTCGGCCGATTACGTTGCGGTTACGACAAGGGTTTACCGTGAAGCCGCCGAAGCCGTGGAGTCGGGAACCTACACGCCCGAGAAGATAGAAAAATGGATAGAACAATTGGCAACGGTGTATAACCGCGGATTTTGGGACGGTTACTATCTGGGAAGAAAATTGGGTGAATGGTCGCAGCCCGGAAATCAGGCCACACGGAAGAAAATTTATGTGGGTCGCGGGAAAAAATATTATGCCAAAGCGGGTGTCGGGGAGTTTCAAATCGAAGCTTTTTCCGTCAAGAAAGGCGACAGGGTGATGATTATCGGGCCGAATATCGGAATGAAGGAACTGGTCCTGGAAGAAATCTATGTCAATGACCGCCCGGGAGAGCAGGCAACCAAAGGTGATATTCTTTCGGTTAAATTTCCCGAGAAAATTCGTCCGTCGGATAAACTTTTCAAAGTGGTGGACGTTTAGGGGATTTTACGGTAACCGTCATAAGTTAAATTAACATACGGGATACCGCGTTGTTTCAAGGTTTTTTCCCATTTCCGCCGTAGATATACCGGATGATTTCCGGCTAAAATGACCGTTTCCGGCCGGAGTTTATTCAGCACAATATCCAAATTGATTTTGGGTTTTCCTTTGATCAGACAATAATCCGGTCGAACGGGTAAAACTTCCGGGCGATAGCTTCCGTCTATGATGAGAAAGGATTTGTTTTTCCATCGAAAAAACGATTCGATATACGAAGAATCGACGCTTGCTATGCGGGTTTTGTTACGGTAAGCCTGTTCAAACCGGTCGAAACGGTCAAAACCTTTTTCGGCGTGTATGTGCAAATCCTGTCCGTTTTTCTCCAAAAACACGAAATATCCCCGGTGAAAGGTCAGAATATTTTCCTTTTTGCGGCTTTCTCGGTATAAATCCGCCAAATCGGCCGCCAAAAAAAGAAGCAAAGCATAAGCAAGCACAATCAAGCCACGAAGACCGGGTTTTTTCATAAAATAATATAATGCCGCAACAAAAGGCAAAATACCGATGAAAAGTAAAGGTGTCCAGGTAATATGATGCCAAATGAGCCCGTGCAACGCCGATAATTTCGATACGATAAGCAGTAAAATACGAAGCAATCCGTCCGTGATTTTTACAAATACAGCCACGGGCCAACCGGCAACGGCGCTTATAATGCCGGCGATACCGGAAATGAGGATAAGCGTCAGCAAGGGAAGTACGAGGATATTTCCCGCAAGAAATACGAACGAAAACCGGTGAAAATAGTAAAATATCAAAGGAGCGACGCCTATTTGTGCGGCCACGGACACATATAGCAATTCCAGCAAATACCGCAGGACTTTAATCTTGGGAAGATACAGGTTTTTCAATAGCGGATAAAATGTCATTATGGACCACACCGCGGCAAAACTCAGTTGAAATCCCACGTCGAAAATCCAACCGGGACGCACGAGCAACATAAAAAAAGCCGTCAGCAACAAGGCATAAAAACCGTCGATTTTACGCTGCATTTCCATAGCCGTTTGTAGTAAACTGAACATCAATACGGCACGAACAACCGACGCAGGAAAGCCCGTTAACGCCGCATAAAGCCATAAAAATCCCGTTATCAGCAGGATATACAGCCATTTTCTGCGGCGAAGGGGCGACAAAATAAATCTCAGGAGCATAAACAATATCCCGACGTGCAGTCCCGAAATGGCCAGAATATGGATGATACCGGCATCGGCGAATTGTTTTTTCGTGTCGGGAGATAACCACTGACGTTCGCCTAACAGAACGGCGGAAGCCACGGCAAATCTTTGATCTTTCATCCCGTTTTGTTGCCAATACCGCCTGATTTTTTGCCGGAGTTTATAAAAGAAATAGGTAAACCAACGGGCGTTTTTTACGGGTTTAAGTCTTTTTTCGTCACGGATTTTCAAACGGAAGAAAAGATGTTTTTTCAAGGCATATTCCCGGTAATTGAAATTTTCGGGGAAAGGGGGCGGTGGAAAAGGTGCCCATTCGCCGGAGGAAGGATAGTAAACATAAGATTTGCCGGGTTCCAAGCGGATGCTGTCGGAGAGCGGGATGCGAATCAAAATATCGAAGCCCGTTTTTTGTTTGTCGGTTTGCAGGGCTTTGCCCAAATATCGTCTGTAATAGGACGTAGGATTCAATTCCTGACGGACACCGAAGCGAACATATACGGGATTTTTCGGCAGATGTTCGCGCACATACCGGTAGGCAACATACGGATTATCCGCTTTTCCGTAAAAATATCCCGTTGTTAGCGCCAATAAATAAGCCGTAAGCCTGAAAAACACAACCGGCCCGTAACGGCTGAATGACAAACGGTGTAATACCCCTAACATTGCGAATAGCAAAAATCCCGTAATCAAAACGGCCTGTGTGGAAATCCCCGCATATTTTTCTCCTATTCCCAATCCGGCTATCCAAAAAAGCAAAATGCCCGAAAGCGGAAAACGGTTGAATACGGAAGAGGCCAATGCGAGATCGGATTTGTTTCAAATGTAATAAATTATTTTATTTATATGAAAAAATGATTAAATCGTAACTGAATCGATCGGAACACTTAATGCGGTTTTATTCGTATTTTCGTAAAAAATTTTTCCGTGGCCAAGCAGGAGAAACATACGCCGTTGATGAAGCAATATTATAGCATCAAAAAGAAATATCCCGATGCTTTGCTGTTGTTTCGTGTCGGCGATTTTTATGAAACTTTCGGTGAAGATGCCGTGAAAACTTCGGAAATTCTCGGAATTGTGCTGACCAAACGTGGCAACGGTTCCGAAGCCGAGACGGCCCTGGCGGGATTTCCCTATCATGCATTGGATACCTATTTGCCTAAACTTGCACGGGCGGGAATGCGTGTGGCAATATGCGAACAATTGGAGGACCCGAAAAAGGCCAAAAAAATCGTCAAACGCGGCGTGACGGAAGTAATAACACCCGGCTTGGTGTATAACGAAGGCGTGCTGGATAAGGATAAAAACAATTTCCTGGCCTCGGTATATTTCGGAAAAAAACAAGTGGGCCTTGCCTTTTTGGACGTGTCCACCGGTGAATTTTTCGTGGCGTCCGGTTCGCCGGAATATGCCGGAAAATTACTCAACAATTTCCGTCCCAATGAAATTTTGTTGAACCGGAACGATTTGGATTTGTTTACCAGCAAATTCAATCAACATTTCCATATCACACGGCTCGACGAATGGATTTTTCAGGAAGATTATGCGCGCGAACTGCTCTTGGAAAAATTCAAGACGGCTTCACTCAAAGGTTTCGGGCTGGAAGACAATATGACCGAAGGAATTATTGCCGCGGGAAGTATTTTGCACTATCTCAAACAAAATCTCAATACCCGCACCGAACATATCAGCCGCATCCGGCGTCTGCACGACGATCGATATGTTTGGCTCGACCGGTTTACGATGCGCAATCTCGAATTGCTCGACAGTCCGCACGGTAAAGAAGCCACGCTCTTGCACGTGCTCGATAAAACGCTAACCCCGATGGGCGGAAGGTTGATCAAACGATGGATAGCCTTTCCGCTGAAATCTCCGGACGAATTGAAACAACGTCTGGATATTGTGGAAATCCTCGTGAAAAATGACGAATTGCGCGAAAAAATTGCCGGCAACCTGAAACAAATCGGTGATTTGGAAAGAATCCTCTCGCGTATCGTAACCCTCAAAGCCAATCCCAGGGAAATTTGGCAACTGCACCGTGCCCTTTTGCACGCCGGACAAATCAAAAAAGATTTGGCGGAAGCAAAAAACAACATACTCTCCGGTTTGGCCGGTAATATCGATAGCTTGAAGGATTTGACGGACCTCATTGCCCGGACCTTGAAGGATGATCCGCCGGCGAATATCTCCAAAGGCGGCGTAATCCGCGACGGTGTTTCGCCCGAACTGGACGAATGGCGAAGTTTGAGTGACAATGCCAAGGAAGTGCTTGACAATATCCTCCGGAGAGAAATCGAAAAAACGGGAATTGCTTCGTTGAAAATCGGTTTTAATAATGTTTTCGGATATTATCTTGAAGTGCGTAATAAATACAAAAACCGGGTTCCGCCCGAGTGGATTCGCAAGCAAACCCTGACTTCCTCCGAACGATACATTACGCCCGAACTGAAAGAATTGGAAAGTAAAATTCTGACGGCCCGTGAAAAAATTTTGGAAACCGAACAGAATCTCTATCTCCGCCTGTTGGAAAAAATAAAAACCTACGTTTTGCCGGTTCAACAAACCGCTGCCACACTGGCCCGTTTGGATGTCTTGCTCTCATTCGCCCGGACGGCAATCAAAAATCATTACACCAAACCCGAACTGCGGGATGACGATGTCTTGGAAATTCACGAAGGACGGCATCCTGTCATAGAAAAACAATTGCCCGAAAACGAAACTTATGTGGCCAATGATGTCTATCTCGACCGGAAGACCCAACAAATTCTGATTATCACCGGCCCGAATATGTCAGGCAAATCGGCTTTCCTCCGCCAAACGGCTCTCATAGTCTTGATGGCGCAAATCGGCAGCTTTGTCCCCGCTAAATCAGCCAAAATCGGCTTGACCGACAAAATTTTCACCCGCGTCGGTGCCAGTGATAATATCGCAATGGGCGAATCTACCTTTATGGTCGAAATGAACGAAACGGCAAGTATTCTCAACAATTTATCGTCCCGTAGCCTGATTCTTTTGGACGAAATCGGTCGCGGTACCAGCACCTATGACGGTATTTCCATTGCTTGGGCTATCGCCGAATATCTGCACGAACATCCCGCACGTCCCAAAACCCTTTTTGCAACGCATTATCACGAACTCAATGAAATGGAACGCCATTTCGAACGTATCAAAAACTATCACGTGAGCGTTAAAGAATATAAGGATAAGATTATCTTTGTGCGTAAATTGGCGCGCGGCGGAAGCGAACACAGTTTCGGAATTCACGTTGCCAAATTGGCCGGAATGCCTGCGTATGTGCTCAATAAAGCCGAAAAAATGCTCAAAAAACTCGAAGAAACCCACCGTACGGAAAATATCAAAGAAAAACTCTCCGAAAAAGACCCCGTACAGTTGAGTTTTTTCCAATTGGACGACCCTTTGCTCGAAGAAATTCGCGATATGATTATCCAAAGCGATATCAATCGAATGACACCGGTCGAAGCGCTCAACCTGTTGAATGAAATAAAAGAAAAACTGTCAAAAAACTAGTAAATATGAAAAAATTAGCAATGCTGTTTCTGGCTTTATCAATCGTGCTTTTCGCCTGTAAAAACAATAGTGAGAACAAAAACGGGAAATCCCGCGCGGAAACAAAACTGAAATCCGTCTCCGATTCGCTCATAAGCTATCGTATGATTAAAGTGGAAAACAAATCTCCCGAAGAAACCGCCAAAGCCTTTAAAAGCTATTTGGAAGAACAGGGAATGTATTATCCCAAATTTTTGGATTTCCACCGGGCGGCAACCATCGATAATGTCGAGGTGAAAATGCCTGCCGCTATCCTGGTTATCTACGGAAACCCCAAAGAAATGGCCGAATTTATCAAAGAAAATCCCGAATCGGCTTACGACCTCCCTTTTCGAATCCTGATTTATCGGAACGATGCCGGTGAAGTATGGATAATGTACCAGGATTTTGCCTCCTTCGGTCAACAACATTTCTTGCCGGATAATAAACATTTGTTGCCTAAATACGATAAACTGCTCCAAGGTTTTAAGAAAAAACTCGAAGAAGCCCAAATCAAAAAAGTAAAAGAAAACGAATGACAAAATCACTCCGGAAATTTCTCAAAAAGCATGATTATATAGGTGTTAAATTGATGCCTTTGAAAATAGCGGGCAATAACGATGCCGTTCATTTCCTTATAAAAGCTCGTGTCAACGGTAAAAAAGGTTACTTTCTCCTGGATACGGGCGCTTCGGCTAGCGTGGTCGATATGCGGAAAGCCGGGAAATTTCGAATAAAAAAACATGTCGATCAACCGGAAATCAATGCCGTCTCCGCCTCCGGTTCGGATTTGAACGTACAACTCAGCACGCCCAATACCGTGAAAATCAAATCCTGGAAAGCCAAAAAGGTCGATCTGATGCTGATGGATATTTCCCATATCAATACGATGACGGGAGATTTCCCCTTTGAAGTGGACGGCATTATCGGTTCCGATATTTTACAACGCGGTAAGGCTATCCTGGATTTTGATAAGAAAAAACTCTACCTTAAACTCACCTGATGCAAAAGCAAAAATACCTCACGCTCTTTGTGGCCGTTTCCGGTGTGGCGGTGTCCTTCCTCAATTTCTATTACCTTTTTACCGTATCAATGCCGGCGGCCGACAAAATTTTTACTCTCTTGATAGCTTTGGCCGTTTTGCTCATAAGCTGGGCCGCTTTCTATCGATACAAAAAATTATGAAACCTTTCCTGTCTATCGTAATTGCCACATACAACCGGGCCGCTCACCTGAAAGGAGCCTTGGAATCCTGGACGAAACAGCCCCTCGAACCGCCTTTCGAAATTATTGTTGTGGATAACGGTTCCACGGACGACACGCAAACGGTTATTGAAAATTTTAAAAAAACGTATCCGGATTTCCCCTTTAAAAATTTCTTTCTGGAATCCCCCTGTTTGTCTTGCGCGCGCAATAAAGGCATAGCGGAAGCTTCCGGGGAATATATTGCGTTCATAGACGATGATGCTCAACCGGCACCGCTTTTTGTCGGTAAATTTCAAAATTACACCCGGCGTTATCCCGGCATTAAAGCCTTCGGAGGCAAGGTATTGCCTGTGTATGAAACCGGTAGGGCACCGGCCTGGATGTCTCCTTATATCAAACGATTGCTTTCCATTGTGGACGAAGGCGAAAAACCCCGCTTTTTCAAACGAAAATATCCGGTCGGATGCAATATGATTTTCCACCGCAGTGTTTTCAATCGTGTAGGTCATTTCGATGTTCCCGCCGGATTACGTTCCGAAGACAAACATTTTTTTCTTAAACTTAAAAAAGCCGGCTATAAAAGTCTGTATATACCGGGTGTTGATGTCTTTCATTTTATAGATGCTTGGCGCTTGAAACCGGAATACATACGTAAAACGTCTTTCCTCAACGGATATTCCGATAAAAAAATCCTGGAACTTTTCCCCGATGCTTCGATACGCAAAATGCGCTATTTTCTTGAAATGATTTTGAAAATTTCCGTAGCTTCGGGACTGTATGTGTTGTACGGATTTAAAGGTCAATCGGTTAAAGGTAGATATCTTTTGAAAAGTATGATATATACCCTGAAAGGATTCTTGGCGGGAGATAAATCCGGAATACAATAAAAACGGATTGATAATTAACCGGTGATTAAAAAGTCCTTGCTAAACAAGTAGTACTCGGAGCGGGACTTGAACCCGCACGGGCTTTGCGGCCCACTGGATTTTAAGTCCAGCGCGTCTACCAATTCCGCCATCCGAGCCCTAAATAAAAAAAGAGCGGGAAACGGGACTCGAACCCGCGACATCCACCTTGGCAAGGTGGTGCTCTACCAACTGAGCTATTCCCGCTGTTTGCGTTGGCAAATATAAAGACTTTTTTACATACCTGTCAATAGGCAATTAAAATTTTTCCTCCAATTGCCAATTGCCGCGTATCTCTATGATTTTCGGATAAATTACCACCGGTTCGGGCTGACGGTGTTCAAGGTAATCGCCCGTATCCCACCGTCCGTTTTTGTTCTCGTCGATAATTATGCGAAGGCGGTATTTTCCCGGCTTTAAACCTTTGAAAACAAAACGGTTTTTTTCCGTGCGCAGTGTCCGGAAAACCTGTTTCCCTTTTCCGTCGGTCAGTTGGACTATAAAAGTTTTTCCTTTGGGTGCTTCGGTCCAAGTGAGTGCATATTGCCCCGTTTCGGAAGGTTTGTACAAGCTGATTTCAGCGCGAAGCGTATCCCTGTTTTTATGTCCCGTGAAATCGGTTACGGCACCGGGCAAAAGAAGGCATTTTCCCGAATAACTTGTGTTTCCGGTAGAAGGATTTGGAATAAACGCCAATATTCCCGAAGGCAAAATAAGCTTTTTATAGGATTTCAATATGCCTTGACATTGTATTTTTTCATCGTTAAAACGGACGATAGGAACGGTGGTTTGCAGCCGCAGGGTATCGTAAGGATACAATTTTTTCCCTTTGAATTGCAATCGAAGGGAATCGGTATCGGTTAACGACGCCACACGTTCGGATTTTTGCAAGGTGTCTTGCCCTTTGAGAATAATGAAATGCAGGGTTTCGTCTTTTTTCACCGGTTTAATCCAGATATCGAAAGTTTTTCCGAAAGGATAATACAGGATTTTCTTACCGGGAACCTTTATCCGTATTTGGCCGGGATAGCCGTCGAACCGGAGTTGCCAACGGTTTCGGCTCAGTTGTTTCAGGTCTTCGACGGAAAACGCTTTGGGTTCGGCAAACATTACCAACCGCGGTTTTTCCGTTCCGGGTAATTTTACGGGTTTACCGGCAAAAGCTATCTGTTCTTCGCCGGGTTGATAGGTCAGATTGTGATTTTTATCCGAAAAAGCCAAAATCCGGTAAGTCCCCGGGTGCAAATGGGTAAATGTAAAATGTCCTTTGCCGTCGGGTTTGGTGAGATAATAAGGTTTCCCCGTAAGCGGAAGCGAATCGGTGAAAGAATTTTCCGGATAAAGGGCCACGATAATATCGCCGGGCAGGGCATAGGAAATCGCAGGCGTGATTTTCCCGGATAATTTCAATGAATCCAATGAAGGGCCGGTGGAAAATACGAAGCGGAAATTTTTGGCGATATTTCCTTCGTGATAATCTTTAACGGCGTCGTTAAAATATATGGTATAGGTGGTGTTCGGACGTAATTTTTCCTTAAACTTAATCTCGATTTTCTTATCGGCGTATCCCGAGGGTTTGATATCCGGGACTTTTTCCAAGGGCGGAGAAAAAACGATTTGATTCAGCGGGTTGTCCAATTGAATAAACTCATTGAAATGCAAAGTGATTTTATTTCCCTTAAAATTGACGGAGCCGTCCGGCGGTTCGGCATAGGTCATTTCCGGCGGTTGGGTGTCTTTCGGTCCGCCTTCGGGACTTCCCATCCGGGCGCAAGCGAGCAAGAGGGCCGTTATTCCCGAAAAAATTAAAATTCTTTTCATCCGCATCAAAGTTACGGCTTATTTGATATGCATCCAATCCTTGAAATATTGTTTTCGCAATGCCGAAGTGAAATGCCTTTTTTCCAAATCCAACAGGTATTGACGGGCTTCCTGCGTTACGTCCTTGTGATTTTTCATTTCGATTTGCATCAACAGGGCGCGGTAGAAAAAATTATCCGGGTTATTGTCAACCAGCCGGTGCGCATAGGTTTCCGCGCGCGCGTAATCGCCGTATAAATCCTTGTAGATTCGCATCAAAATATAATCGGCTTCGGTGGCGAGTAAGCGATTTTTTCCGTTTGACAAATGTTTTAAATAAATCAGGCCTTGTTTTTCATTGCCTTCGGGAATGAGCAGGAAATAGGGATACAAATACCAATAAACGCGTTTGCCGTATCCCGCGGCAAAGAGGTAAATGCCCGCGGTAAAAGACAAGTAGGGTGAGGTTCGGGCGGAGTCGAGGGCATATTGAATTTCGCCGGTCAGTTTGCGGGAATATTTGAGGGCTTCCAGAAAGCGGTCTTCCTTGAACGCCAGGCGGAAGCGGAATCCGTAGTTCATCAATTTGATATAATAATCTTCGGAATAATTGCCGTTTTCCGGTTTGATTTTTTCGGCGCGGAGGATATAACGGTATAAGGAATCGCGCCATTGACGTTCGTTTGGCGAAGTAACGCTCATCCACCAAAAAAGATTGGTTTTCAGAAAGTTATATTCGATTTTGCGGTATTTGCTTCTGTTTTGCAATAAAGAATCCGCCAAAGCGTAGCGGGATTGTTGTATGGCGCGGACCACATCGTAGGAGGGAGAGCCTTTCATCAGGAAATGTTGGGCCGAAATACCGGCAAACCACAGCAAAAGTATCGAGGCGAAAACCTTTCTCATCGGGCGTAAATCAGGGTTTTTATTTTCCGGAAGGTTTTTGCCCTTTTTTCCAGTCGTTTTTGCCGGGCAATGTTTTCGGCACGTTCATATCCGCCGACATAATAGCGTTGCAACCAGGGAAAAACGCCGACGAAAGCGTTGATAAATCCCACATTGGCCATATCGCGGAGCATCAGCCAAACCAACAGGCCGTTCAGAAAAAACGAGTTGGCGGCATTTTTCCAGTCGCCGGCATAGGCTTGTCCCAGACCGGGAACAAAAATACTCATCCAACGGGCAATTTCCGGGCGGGGTCGATTGAGATTTTTCGGACTGAAAAGCGCATTGAGCGCCGCGCGGTGCAGGCTGTCGTTTTCCGGCAGCGCCGAAAGAAATTTTTGTTTGGCGGCATCGAATTTTTCCAGACCGTAGTAGGCCGTTCCCAAGAGAAAATTTTTGTTTTTTTCCTGGCGGGGCGTGAATTTTCCGCGGTAGTTCAGCGTTTCCAGCAGGGCCAGATTAAATTTTTTCTGCATAATTTCGGCCGAGATTTTTTTCAGGAACCATTCGCTGCGCAGCGTATCGTCGGTTTCGAATTTTACGGCCTGATCGTAGTATTTGGCCGCCCGTTGAAAATCGTGTTTCATAAAAAAAGCATCCGCCATTTTGCCACGTATGAGCGGAATATCTTTTTTATCGGCAAAAAAATAGGCCCTTTGGTAATATTTGGCGGCCGAGGAGAATCGTCCCGTTTCCATAAACCGGTCGGCGATTTGCACCGTTTGGGTCACGTTTTGTGCGCCGGCGGTCAGGAATGCCAGACTAAAAATTATATTGAAAAACCGCTTTAACTTCATCCGTTGCCTGATCATCCAGTTTTTTGTTGTATCGTTTGGCCGCTTTGGCCGAGCCGAATATGTTGCCCAAATAAAAAGACGTTCCGATACCGGCAAAAATCCATCCGCGGACGCTTTTTACACCGTTTTTGCTAAATCCGCGCCAAGCTTGCCAGACATTCAGCCCCGTAAACAGGAAGGCCATCAGGGCATCGCCGTAATTTTTGGTATAAACTTTTCCCAGGCCCGGAACCACCGTTGACAATCCGGCGGCCAGTAAGGGGCTTTTGTTGTGTTTTTCCAAGCGTCGTTGTACCGCACTTCCGAATTGGTGATAGACCGGATCGGGATTATCCGGGTGGGCATTGTAATATTTCAAGGCTTTGTCCCATTGGCGGCTAAGCACCGTTAAGCCGAGTATCCAGGTTTGCTTGTGAACCGAATCCAACGACGATTTTTTCAGATAGCGCATCGCATCGGCATAATCGTTTTGGAATACAAAAATCTTGATATATAATTTTTGATAGGGCGTATCCAGCGTATCGAAAACCGGAAAAAACCGCAAAAAATAATTTTGTGCCGACAGATAATCTTTCTTTTTCAAATTGGCATCCACCAGATTGTATTTGGCCTGATTGTCGCCCGGATTGATAAAAACCGTGCGTTGGTATTCTTCAATGGCGTAATCGTATTGTCCCGTTTTATAGAGATAATCGGCGAATTTCCGGCTGTGTTCGTAATCGAAAATATCCTGTTTTTTTTCCTTGACGGAATCAATTCGAATATTTACGCTGTCCTTCCGTTTTTCCTGGGCATTCAGAAATAATCCGGCGAGAAGGAAAAGCCACAAAAAGATTTGTTTATTGAACGGGGTCTGCATATTTCCGGTGTTTAGCGTCATAGGGATAATGGCCGTTGGCAAAAGGCGAGCACCGGCTCAGACGATCGATACCGTCGAGGAAGCCGTAGAGTGCGCCGTGTTTATGTATGGATTCGATCATATACGTGGAGCAGGAAGGGTAGAAAACGCAGGAATCGATATCTTGTGAGGAGAGAAAATTCTTGTAGGTCCAGTAGAGGAAGGCAAAAACAAATTCCGCTTCGTTGGTCGCCCGCCGCATAGCCGACGAGTAATCGGGTTGGTCTGTCCGGGTATCGAAAGCGTGTTCGGTTACGCCTATGTAATCCACGCGGTAGCCGCCCCGGTCAGTTTGTGCTTGAAGCGCCGGTATAGCGAGCCACAGGAAAATCATATATATCGTTATGCCCTTTTTCATCAATGACAATATTATCGAATTCGGTCTTTTGGATAGTTTCGTGTCCTTGGTTATCATAGAAAAATTGAACCATCCGTGTCGGGAACATAATCCCGTTGATATTTTTATATCCTTCAAAAAATTGTTTGCTGACGATTTTTCCGTCCGTATCATAGAAAATAATCCCGTAAATCTGCCCGTTTTTATTGGCGATCATCACTTTTCCCACGGCTTTGGCCAGATTGGCCGGCGGCGTCCAGGTGGAAATGACCAGACCTTTATCTTCTTCGACTTTTTCCAGTTTGTATCCCGAATTTTCCAAGCCGTAGTATTGAATGGAATTTTTCAGCACCAAAGCGAAAATGCTTGTTTCGGGCGGAATGGGATTGGCATAGGAACTGACAAACTTCCCGTCTTTGAAATAGAAGGTTTGTTTATCGATCATTACGTAGGTTTCTTTGTAGGGAAACCATAGTTTCGATACCAGTTTTCCCGTGATATTATCGTAGTAAACCGTGCCTTTACTCAGCGTAAATTTCCCGTCGGGCAGTTTCTTTTTGACGGTTACATCCACACGGAGGCGATAATAATTCTGGGCGAAAATTCCCGGAGTGGCAAATAAAAAAAACAGTATTACGAGTTTTTTCATAAGGAGTTTTAATGTAAGCAAAGATACGTTTTTTG
>CAYUQW010000004.1:0-4784 GCA_964446985.1 uncultured Flavobacteriaceae bacterium | reverse complement strand
AAAAAAGCCGGATTTTGATAACCCGGCTTTTTGTAGATATAAATGTATGCATTAAAGTTCCGCAAAAATTTGCAGTCGTTCCCAGCGGGCATTGACTTCTTCCTGGGCCATTTTCAGGAGCAATTCCGCATTTTCGGGATTTTGCTTGATCAGGCGTGCAAAACGTGCTTCCTTGTAAATGAAGTCTTGCAAGGGGATTTCCGGTGCTTTGGAATCCAATGAGAAGCGTTTGCCTGCCGGTTTGGCGGGATTGTAGCGGAACAAAGGCCAATAACCGGATTTTACGGCCAATTCCTGATGGAGAGCGCCGTCTTCCATTCCGTAACCGTGTTCGATACAATGCGAGTAGGCAATGATGATGGACGGTCCGTCGTATTCGGCAGCTTCCCGGATGGCCCGCAAGGCTTGTTGTTCCTTCGCGCCGATGGCGATTTGTGCTACATAAACGTTTCCGTAAGCAATGGCTTGCAAGGCCAAATCTTTCTTAGGCGTTTTCTTACCGGAAAAAGCGAATTTGGCGGCGGCGCCCAAGGGCGTGGCTTTCGAAGCCTGTCCGCCGGTGTTGGAATATACTTCGGTATCCAGTACCAAAACATTGATGTTTTCGCCGCTGGCAAGGGCGTGGTCCAATCCGCCGTAGCCGATATCGTATGCCCAACCGTCACCGCCGATGATCCATACGTATTTCTTGCGCAAGTAATCGGCAAGGATTTTCATACGGATGGCTTCGGGCGTATGGATGTCTTTCAAAGCTTCGCGTACGGCTTTGATGTTTTGAATTTGTTGTTCTTTTTCCGCTTCGTCCGATTCGGGATTGTTGATGATGGCGTTGACCAAATCGTCGCCGAGGACATCACGGAATTTTTCCAACAGGTCGTATGCTTCTTTTTGCTTGGCATTCAAGGCCAGACGCATACCGAGACCGTATTCGGCATTATCTTCGAACAAGGAATTGGCCCAAGCGGGACCGAAACCGTTTTCATTGGTCGTGTAGGGTGTTGTGGGAAGGTTACCGCCGTAAATGGAAGAACATCCCGTGGCATTGGCAATCAAACTGCTGTCGCCGTAGAGTTGGGTAACCATACGGATGTAAGGCGTTTCGCCGCATCCCGGGCATGCGCCGGAGTATTCAAACAGCGGTTGAAGGAATTCCACGTTTTTGACGGTGGTAAGTTTGAGTTTTTTACGGTCGTAGTAGGGCAATTTATCCGCGAAGAAATCCCAGTAAGGTTCTTCTTTGGGTTGGACTTCCAGTCGCGGGTGCATATTGATGGACTTGAAGCCTTCGACTTCCTTGCTTTCGGCGGGACAAACGGCTACACACAATTGGCAACCCGTACAGTGAACGGGATCCACTTGCAATACATAAGTATCCACGCCTTCGTAACGTCCTTTGATAGGAACCGAACGGAATCCTTCGGGCGCATCCGCCAAATCTTCTTCTTTGACGATTTTACTTCGGATGGCGGAGTGCGGGCATATTTCCACACACTTGTTACATTGCGTACAGAGATTGGGATCGTCCCAAACGGGAACAAAGTCGGCGATATTTTGCCGTTCGTATTTGGCCGTGCCGAGCGGGAAAGTTCCGTCCGGTTCAAAGGCGCTTACCGGCAAGCTGTCGCCTTCCCCTGCATAGATTTTTCCGAGGACGTTTTTTACGTATTCGGGTGCGCGCGGATCCATTACCGGTTCGAAATCGCGATCGGAAGTGATTTGTTTGGGATAATCGACTTTTTGCAGGTATTTCAAAGCCGTATCCACCGCATTGAAGTTCATTTGAACGATATGATCGCCTTTGTGCGAATAGGATTTGACGATGGCATTTTTGATGCGTTGGATGGCTTCGTCTTGCGGCAGGATGCCCGAGATGGCGAAGAAACAGGTTTGCAATACCGTGTTGATACGTCGTCCCAAATGGGCTTCGAGTGCCACTTTGGAAGCATCCACCACATAGAAATCCAACTCTTTTTCGATGATGGTTTCCTGTACTTTTTTAGGAAGCCGATCCCAAATTTGATCTTTGTCGAAAGGCGAGTTCAAAAGGAAAGTACCGCCTTTTTTGACTTTATCGGCGAGATTGAATTTTTGGATAAAATCGAATTGATGTACGGCGACAAATTCCGCTTCTTCGATCAGGTAAGTGGAATAAATGGGATCGGGGCCGAAACGCAGGTGCGAAACGGTGCGTGCGCCGGCTTTTTTGGAATCGTAAACGAAGTAACCTTGGACGTAATTGTCGGTGGTTTCACCAATGATTTTAATGGAGTTTTTGTTGGCGCTGACCGTTCCGTCCGAACCCAATCCGTAGAACATAAAGCTTTTGGTGTTGGTGGAAACACGGAAGGAAGGGTCGTAATCCAAACTGGTATGGGTTACATCGTCGTTGATACCGATGGTGAAATGGTTTTTCGGTTTATCTTTGGTGAGTTCGTCATAAATACCTTTGACCATTGCCGGATTGAATTCTTTGGACGACAGTCCGTAGCGTCCGCCGATGATTTCGGGCATTTCCCGTCCGGATTCGACGAAGGCGTTCACCGTGTCCAGGTAAAGCGGTTCGCCGATGGATCCCGATTCTTTGGTACGATCCAATACGGCGATTTTTTTCACGCTTGCCGGAATGGCATCGATGAAATCTTTGACGGAGAAAGGACGGTAGAGCCGCACGAACAAAGCACCGACTTTTTCGCCGCGTTTGTTGAGTTCGTCCACCGTTTCGCGTACGGCACCCATACCCGAACCCATAATGATAATCATTCGTTCGGCTTCGGGATCGCCGTAGTACTGATAGAGTTCGTACCGGCGTCCGGTGAGTTCGTAGAATTTGTCAAAAGTTTCCTTGACGATTTCCGGGGTTTTCAGGTAGTAAGGATTGCCCCTTTCGCGGTTTTGGAAGAAGACGTCGGGGTTTTGGGACGAACCGCGGAGAACGGGCGCGTCCGGATCGAGCGAACGTTTTTTGAAAGCCATTATGTCTTCCTCGGGCATCATGGCTTGTATGACGTCATCGGGAATGGCATCGATTTTTTGGATTTCGTGGGATGTGCGGAAACCGTCGAAAATATTCATAAACGGTACGCGCGAACGCAACGATGCCACTTGTGCCAATAAAGCGAAATCTTGGGCTTCCTGTACGGAACCGCCGAACAGCATACCGAATCCGGTTTGGCGTGTTGCCATTACGTCGGAGTGGTCGCCGAAAATAGAGAGGGCGTGTGTTGCCACGGTGCGGGCGGCAATATGGAAAACCGTCGGTAGTAATTCGCCGGCGATTTTGTACATATTGGGAATCATCAGGAGCAATCCCTGTGAAGCCGTAAAGGTTGTGGTCAACGCTCCTCCTTGCAAGGATCCGTGTACGGCTCCGGAAGCGCCGCCTTCGCTTTGCATTTCGATTATCCGGGGTACTTGTCCCCATATATTCTTATGTCCTTTTGCACTCAGTGCGTCGGCGTGTTCTCCCATGGGGGATGAAGGCGTAATGGGATAGATGGCGCATACTTCGTTTATTTTGTGTGCTACGCGTGCCACCGCCTCATTCGCATCACCGATAAATTTTGGAAATTGCTTTTTCATTCTTCTTTCTTTTTGATGTTGCAAACCACAAAGCTATATATATTTTTCGAATTGCAACTGATAAAAGAGGTTTTTTGTACAAAATGTGTTGTTTAATTTTATATTTCTTGTATTGTATTGAATATCAATTTATTATGATTTATGTTTTTATTCGTCAAGCATTAAAAAATATTTTTTTGTTCATATAGTAAGAAGCATTTAAATAAAAAGTTTTGTTTTTTGTTCAAAATTTTATTAAATTGCGAGGCTAAACAAAAATTAAATAAGCTTATGGCAAAAAAGATTAAACCGGTTGACAACCACGCCAACCAACTGAATCCCAACAAAGGCACTGCGGGTGTAAACAAGCAGTATGCCAAAGTACACGGGAATCGCGGAAAACAGTTGAATCCCAACCGAAAAAAATAGACTGTGCCGCGGTTGAAGAGACATATTTATCTTTTCATTATGCCCAAGGTTCAACCAAAAAGGGCCGGTGCTACCGTGTTTGCGGTAACATCCCGGTTTCCTTTTTTCGCACCGTTGAAGCAACGGATGGCGGAAAAAGGTTTGTCATTGGCGCAAGCCTCCAGCGTTCGGGAAGTGGTCTTCCTTGTCGAACGTGTTAAATCTGCATTTGTTCTGGTGGACACCCGGACGGTTCCCGGACAAATGAGGGACTTTTTGTCCCGGTATTTATTAAATCAACAAGTTCCGTTTTTGTTTATTACGGACACGAAAAACCAAGGGTCCTCCGCGGATGTTCCTTTTGCGGAAAACATTCCGGTGGATCGGAAAAATCCCGGCAAGGGATGGCAAAAAATAACCGATACGGTAGCGGAAATGATCCGCACGTATCGACATAGCGGGATTACTTCGACGGTACGTGCCATCGAAGGATATGAACATTATTATCGCAAATTGCAAAAATCCGGGAGTGGAGAGGTGATGTATCACATCGTTCCGCTCGAACGGATAGCCTATTTCACTACCGTGGACGAAGACATTCAAGGTAGAATCAGGAATTTAAGAACCAATTACGTGCGTTTCGTCACTACCGACGGAAAAAGTTTTTACCGGCGTATATCGCTGGCCGAACTGGAAAAACAATTGCCCGGGTATTTTGTGCGCATCAGCGGCCAATGCATCGTCAATATGACGCCGGGAATTATCGAAGGCCGTTTCAACGGTACGGCCGTACAGGTGCAGGGAAAAATTTTCTCTGT
>CAYUQW010000003.1:14877-27809 GCA_964446985.1 uncultured Flavobacteriaceae bacterium | reverse complement strand
CTATCGCGTTAAGGAAAAAATATCCTATCGTCTTCCGGGCAAAACCGTATATTTTGTCAAATATGTTTATGACACCGTTCACCGGATACTGTGGTTCAATGTTCACGACGACGAAAACACCGCCTTTCGTGCGGCCAAATCCTCCCTGCTACCGGGAACACTGGTGGAAATCAAACACGGTGGCGGGAGAAATATCCGTTTCCGCCTCAACGGCATAACCTACCGCTTCGATCCCAACAGAATTTATTCCGACACGGGACGTTACCGCACCCTCGCCAAACTATCGGCATACAGTCCGCAAGCCGATTCCGTCGTAAAGGAATTTGCCCGTTTTATTACCGATAGCCTAATGAAATCTTTCGATACCGTCGTTACGCTGCACAACAACACCAACGGGCATTACTCGGTAATGAATTATATGCCCGGCGGTCCGGACGAACGGGATGCCCGGCGCGTTTTTTATGCCGTTGCCACCGATCCGGACGATTTTTTCTATTGCACCGATGCCGCCATCTATGAAGCGATTATCCGGAAAGGCTTCAATGCGCTTTGGCAAAACAACGACTCCGTTACGGACGACGGATCATTGTCGGTATATTGCGGGAAAAACCGTATTCCTTATGTAAACATTGAAGCACAGCGTGGCCACCTACGGCAACAGAAATCAATGATTCGCGTCCTGGATTCCGTTCTTCGGGCGCATCCCTAGCGCGTAAACAACAATTCGCGGTATTTGGTCAGCGGCCACAACTCATCATCCACTTGCATTTCCAATTCATCCGAACAACGGCGAATATTTTCCATTAAAGGTTTGATTTCTTCTACGATAAATGTCGCTTTCCGTTCTTCATCTTCCTCCGAATTTAATTTTTTCAATGCGTCTTTCAATTGCCGGTTTTGCTCGAAAATCTTATCCAAACATTGGGAAAGATCCTCCAAAACGTTCTCGGAAGCGGTGGTAAATTTTGCTTTTCCCGCTTTTTTCAATTGGTGTATGTTGCCGGTCAGTCTGCTTTGGTAATGAATGACCGTCGGAATGATATGATTGGATACCAAATCGGACAACACATTGGCTTCGATTTCCAAATGTTTGACATATTGTTCCAATTGCACATTATAGCGCGACTGCAATTCGGTTTCGGTGTAAATACCGGTTTCGGCAAACAATTTTTTGACCTTGTCCGACAAAAAAACTTTTAAGGCTTCCGGTGTCGTTCGCAGATCGGACAATCCCCTTTCGGCCGCTTCCTTTCGCCATTCCTCGCTATAACCGTTTCCTTCGAACAAAATTCGCTCGGCGGATTTGATATACTTTTTCAGGATTTTCAGAATGGCTTCGTCTTTTTTCAATCCGCGCGCGGTTTCCTTGCGCAAATCTTCGAGAAAAGTCTTTAATTGCTTGGCCATTACGGCATTCAAAGTTATCATAGGCGAAGCACAATTCGCCGACGAACCCACGGAACGTATTTCGAACTTGTTCCCCGTAAAAGCGAAAGGAGACGTGCGGTTACGGTCGGTATTGTCGCGCAGAATCGCCGGGATTTTTCCCAAAACCTGTAATTTCACTTCGGTCTTTTCGTCGGGCGAGAGTTTCCCCGATTTCAAATGTTTTATTTCCCGCAACACGCCGGTCATATAATCGCCGATAAATACCGAAACAATAGCCGGCGGCGCTTCATTGGCGCCGAGACGGTGATCGTTCCCTGCCGAAGCAATGGAAGCACGAACCAACTCCTCGTAATCGTTGACGGCTTTGATCGTATTGACGAAAAAAGTCAGAAACCGGAGGTTTCTGCGAGGCGTTTCCCCCGGGCTTAACAGGTTGATGCCCGTATCGGTCATCAGCGACCAATTGTTATGCTTGCCCGAACCGTTGATATACGCAAAAGGTTTCTCGTGAAGCAGGACTTCGAACCGGTGTCGTCGCGCAACCTTTTTCATAATGTCCATCAACAGGGAATTGTGATCCACGGCCAAATTGACCTCTTCGAAAACCGGCGCAATCTCATATTGCCCCGGCGCCACTTCGTTATGCCGCGTTTTGACGGGAATACCGATTTTCATTGCTTCGATTTCCAAGTCGCGCATAAAAGCCATTACCCGTTCGGGAATGGAGCCGAAATAATGATCCTCCATTTGCTGATTTTTGGCGGGCGGATGGCCTACCAGCGTTCTTCCGGTCATTATCAGGTCGGGTCGCGATTTGTACAAAGCGGTATCCACCAAAAAATATTCCTGCTCCCAGCCCAAAGTGGCATAGACCTTCTCCACATTGCGATTGAACAACTGCGCCACTTCCGTGGCATATTTATCCAAGGCCTGCGCCGAGCGTAGCAAGGGGGTTTTATAGTCCAAGGCTTCGCCGTTATAGGAAATAAAAACGCTGGGAATACAAAGTGTTGTGCCGTAAATAAAGGCCGGAGAACTCGGATCCCAAGCCGTATAACCGCGGGCTTCGAACGTATTGCGCAAGCCACCGCTCGGAAAACTGGACGCATCCGGTTCCTGTTGCACCAACTGATTGCCGGAAAATACTTCCAACACTTCCCCGTCGGGCAATTTTTCCAAAAAAGAGTCGTGTTTTTCGGCCGTGGCACCCGTTAAAGGCTGAAACCAATGCGTGTAATGCGTCGCACCGTTTTCGATAGCCCAGGTTTTCATCGCCGACGCTATCACATCCGCCAAACGACGGTCGATACCTTTCCCTTTTTGTTTGCTTTCGACATATTCGCGGAAGGATTTTTTGTCGATATATTGCTTTAATTTTTCGTCCGTAAAAACGTTTTTATTGAAAATTTCCGATCGTTTGGGAACGGACGCCACCGGCACGGGCTGACGGTCGAATGTTTGTTGCAGTGATAAAAACCGGATATTCATATCAAACCGTTATTTATGTTAAACGGCGCAAAAATATGTTTTTTCTCCGACATACCAAAAAAAATAAGATTAAACACGAAAAAAAGTATATTTTTGCGGAATACCCCCTATTAAAACACGCAGTAACGAAAAAAAATTATTTTTTTGTTTCGATTTTAAATCCGAGTTTTTCGGCAAATTCTTTGAAGGTATCGAAGTTTACCTGATAAAACAGCCCCAAACCTTGCGTATAGCTTTCTTTCTGATCGACATATTCGATTTCGGTGCGCTTGTTGAACAGACGCAATTGCAAATTACCGTCGGGCGTCAGCCAGATATTGGCCTCGATATCACCCGTTACGGACGAACGCGTGTAGCGTCCTACGGGCATAGCCAGTTTGCCGTTGATATAAATCCGTTTGTTGATTTTGGTTTGCAAGGTCAGCCCTACCTGCGTAGCGGTGGTTACATTGGTTTCGGGATTTTGTTGGCCCGGAACATAATTAAGTTTCACATTGAAAATATCGTTTTCCAACAAGGAATTGAAAACCCCCAAAACCCTTTCGGAAAGATTGCCTTCAACCGCCGCTTTATTGTTGAATTTCAAAACATCCTCCGAAATAAAAGTTCCCGAATACAAAAGCGATACCACTTGCAACATTCTTTTATCCGGTTCCGACAACGCATATTCCAATTCCGAAGCAATGATCGAATTGGTTTTGGGCACATCCACCTTGAAATCGATACGCGGTTTCATCAAATCCCCTTTGATCAGGATAATGACATCCACGGGAATTTTCTTGCTGACCGTATATTCGTCTTGAAGCAAGGGCGAAATATCCGCCGCGGGAATGTGATAGACCGCCTTGATATCCAAATCGGCACGGAAAGGATCACCGTTCCACGTCAACGAACTGCCCGGTTCCACATCGAATTTTTTGTCGATCACGCCGGCATAGCGAAAGAAATAACTACCTTCCTCGACACGATAGGAACCCCACATATTGAATTTTCCTTCCGTATTGATTTCCATCAAAATCGTTCCGTTTCCGCGCGCCTGCAACTTGCTGCCGAACTGCTGGTCCAACACGATTTCCACCTGTGCATCGGGCGTCATATCGATATCCAAATTCATATTCAGACCCTCGTAAACCTTCTGCGGACGCCGCGTACCGTTTTTCCTTTTATGCCGGTAGGTTTCGGCGGTATAAAATTTTATAAAATCATCCTCTCCTACCGTTTCCACATCGGTGAGGGGAATATATATCGACGTGCCCGAACGTGATTTCACCTTGGCGTCAATATTGATTTTGTTCATATATCCGTAAATACGTCCCTGTCCCGAGACAAAGGCTTTTCCGTAATACAAAACCTCGGGCTCCTGCTTGGTATTAAGCACCAATAAATTATCGGCGTTCAAATGCAAATCCACATACCAATTGGAAAAATTATAGAAAGAAATATTGCCGTTAAGCGTACCCGCGGTATGGTAGGCCGTATCGGTAAAATGCACATTATTGAACACAAAACGATCCTTGACAACGGACAAAGCACTATTGTCCTTGAAAACATAATCGGTATTGAGTTCGGCCACGCGCAATCCGGCCCGGTATAAACGGATCGTACCGTTATATTGCGGATTGCTCCACTTTCCGGTGATCGTGAAATGCCCCGAACCCGAGCCGCGTATATGATCCAAAACGCCGGTCAACATTTTATTCAAAGGTTTTAACGGAAAATCCGACAAATTGACATTGATATCCAAATCCTCCTGCTGCAAATCCGTATAACCTATGGCATCCATCGATTTTTTCCCGTCTTTGAGCGTCGATAATTGCAAAAACATCACGCGGTTTTTCAGCGTATTGGCTTGCAGGTTGAGAACACCCAACGGCGTATTGTTAAAGACAAAATCGCGTATATTCAACGCGGCTTTATAAAAGGAATTCGACTTGTTCCCTTGCATAAGGATTTGTCCGTTGACCAAGCCTTCAAAAGAAAGCGTTTCCAATCCGGGAAGGATATGAGACAATTCCAACTCATTGATTATCAATGATATATTTTTATCTTCCGGCGTTTGATAGCCGTTTATTTTCAGGTATTCGTTCCCGTGGGAAATAACGATTCGATCCAAATGCAAAGAATCTTTTTTCAAATCATAATCAATCCTGTTGGGATACTGCTCCGGATTTACGGTCCAATCGGTTCCGTTAACTTTCATCAGCGAAGGCATCAAGCCCAAACGGAAATTGCGCACCGAATCCAAAACGTAATAAGCCGCCAAATCAAAGGTGTCGGTCTTTGTTTCGTTTCCAGTCGCCTTCAATTTCATATACACCGTGTCGCGCATCATCAGGTTAATGGCGCGTATGTCGTGCAAAACATAGCCGGCCGCCCGGACGGAATCGGATTTGACATACAGATTATAAATCGGGTTGCTGTTATCGATACTCAATAAAGGCTTGAATATTTTCAACCCCTTGTAAAACAATTTGTTGGATTTTAAATCCAAATGCACATAGCCGGTTTTCTCGTTCACTTTTCCTTTGAGTTTCAAATGATCGGTATAGGAAATCGAAGGATCGATCAATTCCAAAAAGTTATTGTCAAAATCCAGATTGAAGCGAATATTTTGCGCCTTGTTTTCCAGATTTTTTCCCAAAGAAGCAAAAACAGCCGAACCGATTTTCCTGAACAATTGCGGCAGGTGTTCCATAGTAAATTTTCCGCGCATATAACCGTTGACGGCGTGTTCGGATTGAAATTGCAACAAATGCTCTCCTTCAATAATTTCGGAAGTAACATTGAAATTTCTAAAACGGTATTTATCCTTTGAGTTATGAATAAAAATACTGTCGAAACGGATTTTCCCGGTCCAATCGTCAGGATTTTTTCCCTGTAAGCGGATATGTGCCGCACCGGCCAATGTATTCAATGTATCGCCCGAAATCCAATGCGTTTTGTATAAATCCCACGAAGGAATTCGAAGCGAAAGGTCATAGTTGTCCGAATGTTTTCCCAAGGCAATTTTTCCGTCCAAGAGCATTTTGGCCCGTTTGTCATCAATACGGACATTCCCCGAAAGCAATTTGTTTTTAACCGAAACGTCGGCTTTCACGTGCGCATAGGGATATTTTTTCCATTCGATCCGGGAAAAACCGGCCTTCATTTTTCCGCGCATCGTTGCATAGTCAAAACCCTTTCCGCTTACCGCAACTTTGCCCGTTACATTTCCCAAATCATTAACACCCAACAATTTACCGAGATTAAAATTTACAAAAGCAATATTTCCCGCATAAACCGAAGGCGAATTTTCCGGCCAATAAAAACGTAAATCGCTTCGGGTTTCTCCTCCGGCGGACGTCAAGGTCAGTTTTTCCGTCAGCAATGAGGGCGCATAGCGCAGATCTCCCCGCAGACTGAATTTACCCAATTTCTCAACGCTTTCCGGCAGATATTTTTTGGCCGTTCCCGGCATTAATCCGGCCAATGCCGCGCGATCGGCGGAAAAATTGTCAAAAAAAGCGTGTATGCCGATACTGTCCGTTTCGGTCAGGTTATACAACACGGCCTCACCGTCCCATTGAATACCCGTGGTGGTTTCCAAATGTAAATCGTTCCATTCCAACTCGTTGAAATAGCCTGCCACTGCCGAACGGAAATCAATTTTCTCACCGGGCGAAAACAGCGTGTCGCTACCGAAAACATTGATATCCCGGCCACTCACCCGCCCCTTCAAATTTCCTTCCAAAGCCACTTCGTCAAAGAAATGTTTCAGGTTTTCGCGCGAATATCGAAGGCGAATATCCCCCGCAATTTTCGATTGATCCGTCTCCAACAAGAGATTTTTTATTTGCATCGAATCGGGATAATAGACATAATCGACATTAAATTTCCGGATATTATGGCCGTATTGATCCTTAAATTCCGCCCGGGCAACATTCACTTGCACGCGCTTGCCGTCTATCAGAAAAGGTTTGATCGATATTTGCGCATCGGAAATACCTAAGAGCGGTTCCCGTTTGATATTTTCATTATACAATCGATAGGTGAAATGCTTCAAACGAACCTTATTTATACGCATATAAAAATGCCCCCCTCCGCCCGAATCACCGTTATCCAATTTATCGGCAAAAACGGATAGATTATCGTCTTTTTCACCTTTATACGTTCGCATAATAAGCTTTGTATCAATAAGATACGTATCCCCGAAAATAATGCGGGAAAAATCAAAATGCCAGAAATTTTTCCACGCCGTCTGTACTTTTCCGGCATAAATCAAAGTATCTCCGCGGTGATCCCGGATAAGCAAGCCTTCCAAACGGATATCCCCGGGCGGAAAAGGATTGGCTTTATCGATTTGTATGTCAATTCCGTATTGCTCACGAATTTTCTCCGTGAATTTCCTGCCGAAATAATCACGCACGGAGGGAAAGGAAAAAATCAATCCGGTTGTTATCAGAAGCAGAAGCAACAACGCTATCGACCGAAATAAAATATGGCGAATTTTCCTTCCGATGGTTTTTCGTATTTTTACAATTTGAAAAGATATATGTTGATTCAAAGCAAAAATAAGAAAGTTATACGGATTTTAGGGATTGAATCCTCGTGCGACGAAACCGCGGCATCCGTAATCGAAAACGGGAAAATATTGTCCAATATTGTGGCAAGCCAGGACGTCCATAAGGAATACGGCGGCGTGGTGCCCGAATTGGCCTCGCGTGCACATCAGCAAAATATCGTTCCCGTAGTGGACACCGCGCTGAAAAAAGCAGGCATCGACCCTGTTGATTTGGACGCCGTAGCCGTTACCGAAGGTCCCGGATTACTGGGATCTTTACTCGTTGGCGTTTCCTTTGCCAAATCCTTGTCGCTCGCTTTGGATATCCCGTTGATCGGTGTGCATCATATGCAAGCGCACATTTTGGCACATTTTATTCGCGAAACCTCCGACCGCTTGCCCGGATTCCCCTTTTTGGCAATGACTTTAAGCGGCGGACATACGCAAATCGTCTTGGTTAGGGATTATTTCGATATGGAAGTATTGGGCGAAACCCTGGACGACGCCGTCGGTGAAGCCTACGACAAAATAGCCCAAATTATGGGCCTGCCCTATCCCGGCGGGCCGGAAATCGACCGGTTGGCCAAAGAAGGAAATCCCGAAGCCTTTCGTTTTCCCGTCCCCAAGGTGCAGGACTATGCATTCAGTTTTAGCGGATTGAAAACCGCCGTGCTTTATTTTTTGCAAAAAAAGGTCAAGGAAAATCCCGGTTTTATCCGTGAAAATATGGCGGATTTGGCCGCATCCGTCCAAGCGACCATCATACGTATCCTTATGGAAAAATTGAAGAAAGCCGTTAAGGAGACCGGCATAAAAAGTGTGGCCATAGGCGGCGGCGTCTCTGCCAATAAGGGGCTACGGAATGCCTTACTGGAATGGGCCGAAAAAGACCAAATCGATATTTTTATTCCGCCCTTCGAATACACCACCGACAATGCCGCAATGATTGCCGTTGCGGGATATCTGAAATACCTCAAAGGGGATTTCGCCGGCTTGGATTTGATTCCGAAACCGCGTTTTCCACTGCATTAAGCTTAACAAGAAATGAATCGCCGACGTATATACCTGCATAAACCCGATATCGACATATCCGACGAAAAAACGGTATCGGAAGCTTTGCGGTCGGGATATGTCGCACCGGACGGGCCGTATAACCGGAAATTCGAACAATCGCTGGCGGCCTATTTGAAAAAGCCTTATGTCGTAAGCGTTCAGTCGGGCACGGCGGCAATGCATTTGGCGATTAAGCTTGCAGGAATCGGCGAAGGGGATTACGTTTTGGTGCCCACGCACACGTTTGTGGCATCCGTATCGCCGCTGTTATACGAAAAAGCCGTTCCCGTATTCATCGACAGCGAAACGGAAACGTACAATATGTCACCCGGATATTTGGAACGGGCGATTCTCGATCTGCACGGAAAAAACATCCGGCCGAAAGCGATCGTCGTTGTCGATATGTACGGCTTGCCCGCCAAATGGGACGAACTGCTCCGCATTGCCCGTCGATACCGTTTGACAATCATTGAAGACGCCGCCGAATCCTTGGGCAGTACGTATCACAACAAACCGGCGGGAAGTCTGGGCGATTTCGGGATTCTTTCTTTCAACGGCAACAAAACCGTCACTTCATCGGGCGGTGGCGCCGTTATCGTTCCTACTGAAAAAACGGAAGCAAAAGCGCGTTACCTTTCGGCTCACGCCAAGGAAGCCAAACCGTATTACTTCCATAGCGAGACGGGATATAATTACCAAATGAGCAATCTTTTGGCGGCGCTGGGCTATGCACAAATGCAACGATTGGACAGGCTCATCGAAAAGAAACGACAAATCCATAATTCGTATAAAAAATATCTGGCGAAATTACCCGTGAAAATTCTTGACGAACAGCCGGGAAGCCGGAGCAATTATTGGCTCAACGTTATGATATTACCGGAGAATCTCAAACCGGAAACATTCATCGATTTTATGGAAAAACACAATATCGAAACGCGGCATATCTGGTATCCCTTGCACAAAATGCCCTTGTTCGATTCCTATCCGTATTACGGCAACGGAGAGACGGAAGCCCTCTTTAACAAGGCCGTTGTTTTGCCGTCGTCGCCCGGAATGACGGAAGAAGAGACGGAATTTGTCTTGGAAAATATTCAGGCCTTTTTTTCCTGATTTCTCACCCGCACCCGCGCATCAACGATATGAAATTCTTCTCCCCGCGCCAAAACGGGATTCAAATCCATTTCCAAAATACACGGCACCGCACGCGTCATCGCATCGATTTTGAGTAATAAATCGACAAATTTATCCGTGGAAATGCCTTGTCTGCCACGTATGCCTTCGAATAAAGGATAAGATTTCAAAGATTTGATTTTTTCTTTGATAACACCGGACGAAGCCGGCAACAAAAGCGTTTGGAAATCCTTCAAAACTTCGATAAAAACACCGCCGGCACCGAACATCAAGATATGCCCGAATCCTTTCTCTTTTTTTACACCGGCAAACAATTCCGTTCCTTCGAATTGTGCTTGAATCAACACGCCTCGCGAGTGCGGAATCGACATCAATTCTTCGAAGGTAGCATAAAATTTTTCTTTATCACCAATGTTCAAACGGACACCGCCAACATCGGATTTATGCAAAGGTCCGACCACCTTCATCACAACCGGCAATTTGGCTTCGGCGAATTCCCAAGCCCGGTTCACATCGGTAAACACTTTTTGTTCTACAACAGGCAAACCAAAGAATTTCAATAATTTATATGTATCCTCCGGCGTCAGATAACCATCGGTGTCTCTATCGAAATGCCAGGCCGGTTTGTTATATTCCAATGATTGTCCCGAATAAGGTCGCGGTGCATAAAAAGCTTTCGACAGGGCTTTACCGAACAACACTTCATCCGGAAAGGAAGGGTTTCCTTTCCCGTGGAAATAAGCGATTTCCTTCTCGACATTGATCACGGAAGGAAGGATAGGATAAACCGGTTTCGCCGATTTTCGGATATGTTCGGCCAGCACGTCATACACATCATAAACCTCGAACAATCCCGGACTGCCGAAAATCACCGCCGTCGCATCAATTTCTTCCAAACCGGCGGTATGCGATAAAATGGCATCCAGTTGTTCCGCCGTTCCCGTCGCCAAAAAATCAATAGGATTGTCCAAGGAGGATCCGGGATACAAAATTTCTTTCAACGCTTCCGTTTTTCCGGAAGGAAGCGGCGGAACGGAGAGACCGTTTTTTTCCAAAGTGTCGGCCAACATAACACCCGGTCCGCCGGCGTGCGTTACGATCAATATATTTTTTCCCTTGGGAACGCCGTAATGCAAAACAGCGGCCAACTGAATCAATTCGTTTCTGCCTCCGGCACGGATAATACCGGCTTTCTCAAACAAAGCTTGCACGGCCGTGTCCGGCGTGGCCAAAGCCCCCGTGTGTGAACTTGCGGCACGACTTCCGGCTTGGGAACTTCCGGCCTTGATAGCCACAATCCTTACGCCTTTCTCCGTCAGCGAACGCGCGTGTTTAAGAAACTTTGCCGGCCGACGAATCGTTTCTATATACAACAACTTCAAACGCGACGATTGTTCATTAAAATTTTCGTCGAGATATTCCAAAACGTCTTCTATGCCTATTTGCGCCGAATTACCGACAGTCCAAACGCTGTTGAAACGCAAACCTTGTTTCATGGCGGCTTCCATAATAAAAACGGCCGTAGCACCCGACCCCGAAATCAAATCGGCTCCTTGCGGATCCAAATCGGGAACCGGCGTGGTAAAAACACCGGCATAATGACGGTTAATCAGTCCGATATTATTGGGCCCGAGTAAACTGCCGCCGTATTTTTCGATTTGACGAACAATGCGTTTTTCCAATTGACGACCTTCTTCCCCCGCATCACTGAAACCGGCCGAGATAATGATAAAACCGCGCGTTCCTTTTTCTTCCGTCAGCACTTTGACAATATCTTCGACATACTTGGCCGCTACCGCAATCAGGGCCAAATCCGCTTTTCCGGGCAGATCGCGGACGTCGGGAAAAACCGGTAGCCCGCGCACGTTTTTTTTCTTGGGATTAACCACAAAAATTTTACCCTTAAATCCGTGTTTGAGCAGATTATCGAGCATTCTTCCGCCCGGTGAAGCAAGATTATCGCTACCGCCCACCACCACAATGCTTTCGGGATTTATCAACGAGGGATGAATTTTCATATCCGGATTTTTAGGCCAATTTAATCAAATCAATTCGAACGAATAATGAAAAATATCAGCCTTTTTTACGGCGATTTAACGTAACTTATAAAGCAGAAAAACAGTAGAGAAATGTCAACATATACATATCCTTATGCCGACACGGTCGCACATTTGCAAAGTTCCGACATCCGCGATTTAATGAAATACGCTATCCGCGACGATTTCGTATCCTTTGCCGGCGGAATGCCCAATAACCACCTTTTTCCGGTAGCGGAAGTGGAAAAAATTTATCATCATCTGCCGCAGCACGTGAAGGAATTGTCTTTTCAATACGGCCCCACCACAGGCTATCCTCCCTTGGTGGAAACCTTGAAAAAATATATGGAAACCAAGGGGATTTCATTCGACACACACGATTTGATGGTTACAACGGGCTCACTGCAAGCCATTTATATTTTCACCCAACTTTTTGTCAATCCCGGTGATACGATCCTGACGGAAAATCCGAGTTTTATCGGAGCTCTGACGCTTTTCAAAAGTTTTCAGGCCGATTTGATAGGGATTCCTATGGACAAAGACGGCATTATCCCCGAAAAACTGGAAGAACAATACCGTCAAGCGGTTGAACAGGGAAAAAATGTCAAGTTTCTGTATGTTATTCCCAATTTCCACAACCCCGCGGGATTGATCTATAACAAAGAAAGACGCCGGTTTATTCTTGATTTTATCAAAAAACACGATTTGCTGCTACTCGAAGACGATGCCTACAACGAATTATATTTGAACGAAAACGACAAGGAATTAACAACACCGGTCCTTGCAATGGCGGATAACGAGGTCAAAAATCAAATTGCCTATGCCGGTTCATTTTCCAAAATTATGGGGCCGGGCTTTCGTCTCGGATGGTTGATCGTGCCCAAGGGAATGTTTTCCCACGCCGAAATTATCAAGCAGAGCCTCGACGCTTGCAGCCCCAACCTTTCGCAAGTCATAGCGCACGCCTTTATGGATCAGGGATATATGTCGAAATATTTGGAACGTATCCGGCCGGAATACCGTTTGCGACGCGACCTCACATTGCAAGCCGTCAAAAAATATTTTCCGCCTGAGGTGAAATATGTCGAACCGCGCGGAGGATTTTATATTTGGTTCGAACTTCCGGAAGGAGCCGAAGCCAAAAAAGTTTTGGATTATGCCTTGGAAAACGGTGTAGTCTTCGTCCTGGGACACTCTTTCGACCCTGACAGGAAAAGACAAAATACTTTCCGTTTGGCTTATTCCAACGTCAATCCGGAGGATATCGATAAAGCCGTAAAAATCATAGCGGAAGG
>CAYUQW010000003.1:6346-14777 GCA_964446985.1 uncultured Flavobacteriaceae bacterium | reverse complement strand
TTTGACCAGTATCCTCTTCAACAATTCCGCCGCCGTAAAGGCTTTTTTGCGGATAATTTCACGGGGCGTATTGTCAGCCACTTCGTAAATTATCGATTCGGCACCGAATTGGCGGTTAAACCATACTTTGGCATAGGCTTCCGTCTCGGGCGTTGCTTCGTGAACGGTCCGGAAGGGGAAGATTTGCCTGTCAACGGCTTGCAACCATTCCGTCCGCAGAAAATCAAAAGGTGTTTTGACCTTGTCATCCAACAAAAAATACGTTTCCGTATCCATCGAATGGAAATCCAGGTATAACGCCACTTCCTTATGTTCTGCATCAACACGGTCAACGATAAACCGGCTTACGGCATCGGTTTCGGGCTGGCGAAAACGCGACCAATCCCGATTTAAATCCACACCGTTCGCATTATGGCGCCAGTGTCCCAGAGCCACGCCGTCGGGGTTTAGCACGGGAAAGAGCCATACTTCGTATTGCTTGAAAAAAGCATATCCGGCCGGAGAACTTTCCACCGTTTTTTCCATAAAATGGTGCAGGGCCAAATAGCCGGTAACTTCGGGCGGGTGCATCCTGCCGGTCAGAACAATAACCTTACGGGCGGAAGAGCCGGGTAATCCGAAACGTAAAAAATCCAAATTCCTTCCCAAAGCACTTTTACCTATGGACATCCGTTCGATAAAAAAAGGCGAACGTTTCAAGGCGTTCAACCGGGCTTCGGTGTAGGCTTCGTCAAGGATTTCCCCCGCGGCAATAATAAGCGGATCTTTTTGCAGGGTTATTTCAAAATCAGCGCTTGATAATTTCGGATTAACATTAACATTATCAATAAGATAACGATTTGTTTTTCCTTCAATAACAGCCGGAGGATACCGGTGTGTTCCGCGGGAGTATTGCAAGGACAAGCGTATTTTTCTTTCTCGTTCCGAATGTAAACGGAAAGCATACCAGGGACTGTTATTGACCGGAAAATTTTCCGGATCGATATAAGCCGTGAATTCATTACGTCCGGTTTGTTGAAAATCATTCAGGCGGGCCGTATCGAACAGATTATCGACGATAATGCCCCCGGCTTCGTATATTTTTTTCGGTTGCCGGGTTATGGGCTTGGAAGTCGTATCGGAATATACGGGAAAATCGAAATAACGTCTTTTCACTCGGATAAAATTTTAAAAAGCACGTCCCGCTTATGCAAAACCTCCTGCCATTCGGCTTCGGGATTGCTGTCTTTGGTAATGCCGCCGCCGGCATAGAAACGAATGATTCCGTTGCGGATTTTCACACTCCGCAGATTCACATACAGTGCGCCGCTCTCCTCGCCTATTTCACCGACAAATCCCGTATAAAACTCCCGGTCGTATTGTTCGATTCCGGGAATGAGCGAAAGGGCTTTTTCCTTGGGCAAACCCGCCACGGCGGGCGTCGGGTGCAGACTGTGAATGATTTTGCCTGCTTCCTTAATCGAAGGTTCGAAAAAAAACAAAAAATCGGTTCGTAAATGAATTAAGTCTCCTTGTGTAAAATCATAAGGACCGTCGATATTGAAAGGGTATTTGAAGGCAATCAGTTTCCGCTTGATATAATCGGTTACCAAGGCTTGTTCGTGCCTTTCTTTTGCGGTCCATTCGCGCGGTTGCGAATGGAATTTGGTTCCGGCCAAACTGTAAACAATCCCTTCCCTGCCTTCATATTTCAACAAGACTTCCGGCGAAGCGCCCATCAATGAAAAGGCACCGGGAATGCGGATATAAAAAACATAGGATTGCGGATAATGTTCATTTAGCCGCGCAAAACTTCCAAAAGGATCGAATTGTTCAATCCCGGCATCCCAATAGGAAGAAACAACGATTTTTTCGGCCTGCCCCGATTCGATCAACGAAATTGCCCGGCTGACTTTATCTTTATGCAAGCTTGGCGGTATTTCATTGATTACAAGCTTATTAGCCAAATTCCGGCCGGATAATTCCTCCGGATCGATCAAACTTTTTTCCGAAAAACCGTCGGGAAAAACCGTGATTAATTTGTTATCATCCGTCTGAAAAGGCGCAATGTAATAACCGGCTTGTTCAATTCGGCGGGTTTCAACGATTTTCTCCGGATCGATCTCTATCAATCGTAACTTTTTTTCTCCGGGGTAACGGTGAATTACGAAAGCTTTGTCCTTCAATCTTTCCGGTAGTAATCGCATTTTCATTTATCCTTAATCATATTGGTCAGTTTGGCGTGAGCCACCAACTTTCCGGTTTCGTCTTTAATCAGAATTTCCCATAAATGAATGGATTTTCCCAAATGAACGGCGTGCGCATAGGCGCGTATCAGACCATCGGTTTTGCTTCGCAAATGATTGATTTGCAAGTCAATACCAAGCGCCATTTGTTTATTGGCGTCGATATACAAATAGGAAGCCGTACTGCCGACACTTTCGGCCAAAGCCGCCGAAGCGCCTCCGTGAAGCAAGCCCATCGGTTGGTGAACACGTTCGTTTACGGGCATTTCGGCCACCAACAAGCCCTCGCCCACATCCGTAAACCTGATTCCCATCCACTCCAACATATTGCCCTTGGTTATTTGCCCGTTCAAAAAATCCAGAAGCTTTTGTTTATTATCCATCCTTGATATTTTGAACAAAAATACAAGAATTATCCTTTATGTTTTCCCGGTTTGTCCGCATTAAACGGCAAAAATATCCGGCATAATCCGAAATTGATTTATCTTTGTTTGAACGAATTACCGGCAATGAAGATTCTCATTCATTTTTTGGAACATATCGGGCGCTATTTTCTGTTGTTGAAAAAGGTTTTCACCAAACCGCAGAATTGGCGTGTTTTCAAGGAAAATTATTTTCAGGAAATCGACGATATCGGCCTGAAAACGGTAGGACTGATATCTTTCATTTCGTTTTTTATCGGTGGTGTTGTGGTCATTCAAACGGCTTTGAATTTGGACAATCCGTTGATTGATCCTTCGCTCATCGGATTTGCGGCCAAACAGTCGGTTATCCTTGAATTTTCCCCTACATTGAGTTCGGTTATTCTCGCGGGAATTGTCGGATCTTACATTGCTTCCACCATCGGGACCATGCGTATCAAAGAACAAATCGACGCTTTGGACGTCATGGGTATCAATTCGGCGAATTATCTGATATTACCGAAAATTGCGGCGGCGGTAACTTTTTATCCTTTTTTGATCATCGTCAGTATGTTTCTGGGCGTTTTCGGCGGTTGGGTTGCCGGACTCGTAACGGGATTGGTCAGCACGCCCGATTATATTGAAGGAATACGCATCGGTTTCAATCCCTTTCATTTCGAATATTCGATAGTAAAAACCGTTGTTTTTGCTTTTTTGATCGGATCGATTCCCTCCTATTTCGGCTATTATGTTCGCGGCGGCGCTTTGGAAGTGGGACGTGCAAGCACCAAATCGGTCATTTGGACCAGTGTTATGATCGTGTTTTGGAATTACATCATCACCCAAGTTATGCTAAGTTGATATGATCGAAGTAAAAAACATAAAAAAATCCTTCGGCAACAAGGAAGTTTTGAAAGGCATATCGGCTGTTTTCGAGAAAGGGAAAACGAATACCATTATCGGTCAAAGCGGATCGGGAAAAACCGTATTTCTGAAAACCGTAATGGGATTGATCACGCCGGACGAAGGAGAAATTGCTTTCGACGGCAGGATTTGGCATTTGCTCAGCGATAAGGAAAAAGCCGAAATTCGCAAGGAAATGGGCGTGGTTTTTCAAGGGAATGCACTGTTCGATTCTTTGAACATCGAAGACAATGTCAGTTTTCCCCTGCGTATGTTTTCCGATATGTCGCCTGCGGAAATACGCGATCGCGTGGCGGAAGTATTGGAACAAGTGGCCTTGCCGGGCATTCAGAAAAAATTTCCTTCGGAAATTTCGGGCGGACAACAAAAACGTGTTGCCATTGCACGCGCCATCGTTATGTATCCCAAATATCTTTTTGCCGACGAACCCAACTCGGGATTGGACCCGAAAACCGCCATCCGTATCGACGATTTGCTCCACGATCTTACGGTGCAATACGATACGACAACCCTTATCAATACCCACGATATGAATTCCATTATGGAAATCGGCGAAAAAATCATCCTGCTCAAAGACGGATACAAGGCTTGGGAAGGTTCCAAAGAAGAAATTTTCACCTCGGACAATAAAGACTTGATCGACTTTGTATTCTCATCGGATTTATACCGGAAAATGCGCGAATTATTTCTCAAAGAAGGCCTGCAATGACGAAAGGAACAGTCGTTAAATCCACGGGAAGTTTTTATCATATCAAAACTCCGGAAGGAAAGATTTTCAAGGGAAAAATACGCGGTAAATTCCGGATAAAAGGCTTGAAAACCACCAATCCCGTGGCTGTGGGCGATATTGTGCATTTCAAACCGCTTGATAACGAAACGGTTTTGATTACCCATATCGAACCGCGGAAAAATTATCTGATACGCCGGGCTACCAATCTGTCCAAACGATACCATATCCTTGCCGCCAATATCGACCGGGTTTTTGTGCTTTACACACCGGCATATCCCGAAACATTGCTTCCGTTTCTCGACCGTATTCTCGTTTCGGCCGAAGCCTTTGACATTCCGGCCGTTATGGTGATAAACAAAATCGATTTGTTCAAGGACGATCCCGAAAACCGCCGGAAAATCGAACGCTTCAAGGAAATTTACGGCAAAGCGGGATATCCGGTATTGGAAGTTTCGGCAAAGACAGGCGAAAATCTCGACGAACTCAAACGTTATATGCGTGATAAAACCTCAATGTTTACGGGAAATTCCGGAACGGGAAAATCAAGCCTGATCAATGCGGTGGCGGGATTGGACTTACGTACCAAAGAAATTTCCGGCGTCCACCGGCAAGGACAACATACCACTACTTTTGCCGAAATGCACCCCTTACCTTTCGGCGGAAACATTATCGATACGCCGGGGATACGCGCATTCGGCACCATCGAAACCAAACCGCAGGAACTGGGCGATTATTTCCCGGAAATCAGACGTTGGAAACCCGAGTGTAAATTCAATAATTGCATACACGTTCACGAACCCGGTTGCGCCGTTATTCCGCAAGTGGAGAACGGAAATATTGCCCCGGAAAGATATAATTCCTACTTGGATATTCTCGAAGAAATCAGCGGAGAAAATTCACCCTATCGATAAAAATTGTCCATATGCGAACAGTCATACAACGCGTCAAAAGAGCCTCGGTGGAAATCGAAGGAAAAATAACCGCAGCCATCGGCGAAGGATTGTTGGTGCTGGTAGGCATCGAAAATGCCGACACCGGTGAAGATATCGATTGGCTCGTGCATAAAATCAAAAATCTGCGCATCTTTAACGACGAAAACGGCCTTATGAACCGATCCTTGTTGGACACAGGCGGAGAGATACTCATTGTCAGTCAGTTTACTTTGCACGCCAAAACCAAAAAAGGGCATCGACCTTCCTATGTTCACGCCGCGAAACCCGATATTGCCATCCCTTTATATGAACAATTCGTAGCCAAATTCCGGGAAAGTCTCGGTGAAAAGGTCAAAACGGGAACTTTCGGTGCTATGATGGACATTTCGCTGGTCAATCACGGGCCGGTTACCATAATAATCGATACCAAAAACAAAGAATAAATATGAGTTGGAAAGCAATTCAATCCGAAGTGGACGAATGGATCAAAACCGTCGGCGTCCGTTATTTCAACGAATTGACCAATATGGCCTTGCTGACGGAAGAAGTCGGCGAAGTGGCACGCATTATTGCCCGCCGTTACGGCGAACAAAGCGAAAAAGAAAGCGATAAGGGAAAAGATTTGGGCGAAGAACTGGCCGACGTGCTGTTTGTGACAATATGTTTGGCCAATCAAACGGGCGTTGATTTGGATAACGCCTGGAAAAAACGAATGAAAAAGAAGACCGAACGCGATAAGGATCGCCACAGGAACAACGAAAAGTTGAAATAAGCGGATTTTAATCTTTAATTTTCAGATTCAGATAAACATCCGGCCGGTCGATACGAAAACTGCAATCGGAAAACCAAGGCGGTCCGAAACGGAAAACAGGCCGTCCCGAAACGGCATAAGGCTCGCCGGGCATTCCGAACCACGTTCTGTCCATTTTCCCGTTATTATTCAAATCCTGAAAAATGCTCAGCGCATAGGTTCCGTAAGGAATATTTTTCAATTCAACATCACCGGCTTTACCGGGACTTAGCGTTATTTTTCTGAATGCCAAATCCTTTCTTACCGGGAAATTATCCGGATTTTTAAAAAGATAAATGCGAATGACCCCACGAGCGGACTTTATCCCGTCCAAATGTATATGCAATGTTGCCACAGGATTTTGAAAAGCCTGTAAAAACAGCAGCAAGAGAGCTGCCGGAAAAAAATATTTACGCATCAAAACAGGCTATCCAACAGATTTTTATCCACCAAATTGGGGCGCGTAATTTTCAGCATCGGATTCTCGCGCATTGCCCTTTCGGCCGTAAACATCGCATTATCGTTTCGTGCCCAACTACGGCGTGCAATACCGTTGTTAACGTCCCAGTAAAGCATCATTTTCAAGCGTCTGTCCGCATCGGAAGAGCCGTCCAAAACCATTCCGAAACCGCCGTTGATTACTTCGCCCCATCCTACGCCGCCGCCGTTGTGCAACGATACCCACGTAGCCCCGCGGAAACTGTCACCGATAACATTCTGAACGGCCATATCCGCCGTGAATTTGCTGCCGTCGTAGATATTGGACGTCTCACGGAAAGGCGAATCGGTTCCGGAAACATCGTGGTGATCGCGTCCCAGAACAACCGGTGCGCTAATTTCTCCTCTCCTTATGGCTTCATTGAAGCGGCGGGCTATTTCGATACGTCCCCACGCATCGGCATATAATATGCGTGCCTGAGAACCCACCACAAGATTATTGGCGCGAGCCCCTTTGATCCATTGAATATTATCGGCCAATTGCTGGCGGATACGACCGGGCGAGGTTTTCATCAGTTCTTCCAGAACTTCCGTGGCTATGGCATCGGTTTTGGCCAAATCTTCCTCTTTACCGCTGGTGCAAACCCATCTGAACGGTCCGAAGCCGTAATCGAAACAATACGGTCCCATAATATCCTCCACATACGAAGGATATTTGAATTTGCCGTTTTCATCGAAAATATCGGCTCCCGCCCTGCCGGATTCCAATAAAAACGCATTACCGTAATCGAAAAAATAAGTGCCGCGTGCCGCGTGTTTGTTAATGGCCTCCACTTGACGGCGCAAAGACCGGTGAACATATTCCTTAAACTTTTCCGGTTCGGCAGCCATCATCCGGTTGGATTCTTCAAACGTCAATTCCACGGGATAATATCCGCCGTTGTAAGGATTATGCAAGGAAGTTTGATCGCTTCCCAAATCGATTTTGATATTTTCCGCATCGAAACGTTCCCAAACATCCACCACATTGCCCAGATAACCGAAGGAAACCACTTCATTATTTTTCATTGCGTGGCGAACGCGTGAAATCAATTCATCCAAATCGTCCGTCAGAATATCAACCCAACCTTGTTCGTAACGTTTTCTTGCGGCTTTGGGATTTACTTCCGCCACGACGGAAATCACGCCGGCAATATTACCCGCTTTCGGCTGCGCCCCGCTCATTCCGCCCAGTCCTGCGGACACGAACAAAACGGGCTCGTCCGCCGGCTTACCGAAGCGTTCGCGGATAATTCTTTTGGCATTCAAAATGGTGATAGTCGTCCCGTGCACAATTCCCTGCGGTCCGATATACATATAACTTCCCGCCGTCATTTGGCCGTATTGCGTCACGCCCAGCGCATTATACCGGTCATAATCGTCTTTGGAAGAATAATTCGGTATCATCATTCCGTTGGTCACCACCACACGCGGCGCATCTTTATGCGAAGGAAACAGTCCCATCGGATGGCCGGAATACATCGCCAAAGTTTGTTCGTCGGTCATTTCGGCCAAATATTTCATCGTGAGCAAATATTGCGCCCAATTCTGGAAAACCGCACCGTTACCGCCATAGGTAATCAATTCGTGCGGATGTTGAGCCACACGCGGATCCAGATTATTTTGTATCATCAGCATAATAGCCGCCGCCTGCTTGGATTTGGCCGGATATTCGTCGATCGGCCGGGCATACATCGGATAATCCGGCCGGAAACGATACATATAAATTCGCCCGTATTTTTCCAACTCTTCCGCAAACTCGGGAGCAAGCACCGGATGCCATTCGGGCTTGAAATACCGTAATGCATTCGCAACGGCCAATTTTTTTTCTTCTTTGGTCAGGATATTTCGCCGCGGCGGTGCGTGATTTACGGAAGGATCGTAAGGTTTAGGATCAGGCAAAATATCGGGAATTCCTTGGAGAACGGCTTCTTGAAAAGGTGTCATTGCAA
>CAYUQW010000003.1:0-6246 GCA_964446985.1 uncultured Flavobacteriaceae bacterium | reverse complement strand
GCTTTAAGCAAAATTTGCAACATTTCAATGGCCGCATCGCTTATTTTGGTTCCCGGTCCATAAATTCCTGCCACGCCCAGGTTATATAAAAATTCGTAATCCTGCTTGGGGATAACCCCGCCGGCAATGACCATAAAGTCACTGCGGTTGTGTTTTTTCATCAAGTCAATCAAATCGGCAATTAAAGTTTTATGGCCGCCCGCCAAAGACGAAACCGCAATAATATCGACGTCATTTTCAACGGCTTGTTTAAACACTTCTTCGGGCGTGGAAAAAAGCGGTCCCATATCCACGTCGAAACCGATATCGGCATAAGCCGTTCCAACGACTTTCGCCCCGCGATCGTGTCCGTCCTGCCCCATTTTGGCAATTAAAATACGCGGCCGTCTGCCGGTAACTTTCTCAAATTCATTAGCCAAACGAACGGCTTCGAGAAAATTCGGATCATTTTGAATTTCAGACATATATATTCCCGTATGCAATTGATTATCAGCTTTATATCGACCGAAAACTTTTTCCAATGCCATTGAAATTTCTCCCAAAGTGGCCCGCAATCTGGCCGCATCCACGGCCTTTTCCAGCAAATTTCCCTCTCCCGTTTCGGCAACATTAGTAAGCGCCTCCAAAGCTTTTTGCACGGCGGCTTCATTACGTGTCGCTTTGATCCGGTTAATCCTTTCGATCTGTTTTTTCCTGACGGCTTCATTATCCACTTCCAGAATAGGAATATCGGGCTCCGATTCGGGAATTAAGTAATTCACACCCAGGATTTTATCTTTTCCGCCGTCTATACGTGCCTGCTTGCGTGCCGCGGCTTCTTCAATTCGCATTTTGGGAATTCCCTTTTCAATGGCTTTGGTCATCCCGCCGGACGCTTCGATTTCTTCTATCAACGTCCAGGCTTGTTCGACCATTCCGGCGGTCAATTGTTCCAGAGCGTAAGAACCGCCCCACGGATCCACCGTACGTGTTATGAGCGTTTCTTCTTGCAAAAAAATTTGCGTGTTTCTGGCAATGCGAGCTGAGAAATCCGTAGGCAAGGCAATGGCTTCGTCCAAGGCATTGGTATGCAAAGATTGCGTTCCGCCGAAGGCCGCCGCCGCCGCTTCGATCAGCGTGCGCATCACGTTGTTGAACGGATCTTGTGCCGTAAGACTCCAACCGCTGGTTTGCGAATGCGTCCTGAGCGCCATTGATTTGGGATTTTGCGGAAGGAATTGCTTCACCAATTTTGCCCAAAGCATACGTGCCGCCCGCATTTTAGCGATTTCCTTGAAATGATTCATCCCGATACCCCAAAAGAAGGACAAACGCGGTGCAAATTCATCTATTTTCAATCCGGCCTTCAAACCCGTCCGGATATATTCCAATCCGTCGGCCAAAGTGTAAGCCAATTCTATTTCGGGCGTGGCTCCCGCTTCCTGCATATGATATCCCGAGATACTGATCGAATTGAATTTGGGCATATGTTTGGCCGTATAACGAAAAATATCGGCAATGATTCGCATCGACGGAGCGGGCGGATAAATGTAGGTATTCCGGACCATAAATTCTTTGAGAATATCGTTCTGAATGGTTCCGGACAATTTTTCCGCCGGCACGCCTTGTTCCTCCGCCGCAACGATATAAAAGGCCATCACGGGCAAAACGGCACCGTTCATCGTCATCGAAACGGAAATCTTATCCAAAGGAATTCCGTCGAATAAAATCTTCATATCTTCCACGGAATCGATGGCCACACCTGCTTTCCCGACATCGCCTTTAACACGCGGATGATCGGAATCGTAACCCCGGTGTGTCGGCAAATCGAAAGCCACGGAAAGCCCTTTTTGTCCGGCGGCCAAATTCCGTTTGTAAAAAGCATTGCTCTCTTCAGCCGTGGAAAAACCGGCATATTGCCTGATGGTCCAAGGACGGCGAACATACATTGTGGAATATGGACCTCGTAAATATGGCGGGATACCTGCCGCAAAATTTTCGTGCGGAAAAGATTTTTTTCTTTTTTCGGTATATGAAATCTTTATTGAATCGCGTTTCCGGCTCATAAATAATCCCTGTATAAGCAAATGTAGGGATTTATTTCAAATTTCAAAAGCCATCAATATCGAAACCGGTAAGCCGTTCGTGGAAAAAGCTGATTATTTCTCGGCATAAACGCCCATTGCATTGAATTTGGCCACCCGTTTTTTGACCAATTCGGCCGGATCGATATCTTTCAATTCATCATAAGCTTTCAGGACGGCTTTTTTCCAATTGACAAATGTTGCAGGCCAATTTCTATGGGCACCTCCGACGGGTTCTTTGACAATTTCATCGATCAGTTTCAATTTTTTCATATCCTTGGGCGTCAGTTTCAATTGTTCCGCCGCCACTTCTTTGTAATCCCAGCTGCGCCACAAAATGCTCGAACAGGATTCGGGCGATATCACCGAATACCACGTATTTTCCAACATCATAACCTTGTCGCCCACGCCGATTCCCAACGCACCGCCGGAAGCGCCTTCGCCGATAATGGTTACGATTACCGGCGTTTCCAACTGGCTCATTTCCTTGATATTACGCGCAATCGCCTCACCTTGCCCGCGTTCTTCCGCTTCGATACCGGGAAATGCCCCCGGCGTATCGATAAGCGTTACGACGGGAATTCGAAAACGTTCGGCCAGTTTCATCAGTCGAAGGGCTTTGCGGTAACCTTCGGGATTGGGCATACCGAAACGGCGGTATTTCCGCTCTTTGGTGTTCCGCCCTTTTTGCATACCTATAAACATAAACGTTTGCCCGTCGATTTTTCCAAGACCTCCGACCATAGCTTTGTCATCGCCGAAATTCCGGTCGCCGTGAAGTTCAAAAAACGTATCGCCGGCAATGTGTTGAATATAATCCAACGTATAAGGACGATTCGGATGGCGCGACAATTGAACCCGCTGCCAAGGCGTCAAATTTTTATGTAAATCTTTGAGTTTACGTTCTATTTCCTTCTTGATTTTCTCGCAGGCATCGCTTACGTCAACCCCGCTTTTTTCGGCCACTTCAATACATTGTTTATAATGCTTATCCAGTTCTTCCACTTCTTTTTCAAAAGGCAGATATTCCATATCGGGCAATTTGTTTGTTTCTATCGAGCGAAATTATAAAAAATATTTTTTATGCGTAGCGAAAAGACGGAAATTAACGCCGCATACTACGGATTTTAATAAAACCTTCAATAAAAACCAATAAAATTATCATCGATGCGCCCAGATAAAAATGCCAACCCATTTCCCTGTTTTCGTGCAAAAACACGATAGCCAATAAAATGCCGTAAACCGGTTCCAAATTCACGGATAAAATCAGCGTATAAGGATTGATATTTTTCAATACGGCCAGCGAAGCCGTGTAGGCATAAGCCGTGCAGACCAAACTCAAAACAAGCAGCCATATTCCGTCGGAGAAACCGGGAAGGGACAACGACTGCCATTTGCCCGAAACCACCAGTGCCAACGTAAGGAAAACAAAGGCATACGACAATTGCCGGAAAGATAATTCCACAGCGGGAATTCGCCGGATACTCAGGCCGTTTATCAAGGTAAACAATACGCCTGCCAAGGAAGCCGTCAAAGCGAAAAACACCGCCCAAAATTTCACGTTTGCTACCGAAAAAACATAAGCAAGCGAAAATATAATCAAAATACCGAACAGCATTTCATATAAACGGAAAGGCCGCTTGTAAAAGACCGGTTCCAATACGGAAGTCAGAAAGGCCGACACGGACATCGTGACCAAGGTAACGGAAACGTTTTGCAATTTGATCGAATAAAAAAACGAAAGCCAATGCACGGCCAACAACAAGCCGAGCAACACAAAACGTTTTTGCTCTTTCCAAGTATAGGATACGGCCAATTTTTTACCGTATCGCCACAACCAAAGAAAAAACACACTTAATCCCACGCGCCACCACGTTAACGACAAGGCATCCAAGGAAATGAGTTTTCCCAGAACGGCCGTAAAGCCCCACAAAAAAATAATGAAATGCATTTGCCAATAGGCACGGCGGTAACGTAATCTATCGTTGGGCATTTCTCAATAAATAAGCGGCTAAAATAATAAAGATAAAGTTGGGAATCCAAGCCGCCAAGAACGGATTAAAACCGGCTTTGGTTGCCAAAATCCCGAAAATTTTGTCAAAAAAGATATAGAGGAATCCGATAACGATACCGATGGCCAAATTGATACCTATTCCGCCGCGCCGCTTACGGGAAGCCACCGCCAGCGCGATAAAGGTCAGGATAAAAGCCGACACGGGCAGACTGATACGTTTGTATTTTTCGAGCAAATAGCGGTTGATATTTTTCGACCCCCGGATTTTTTCCTTGGCAATAAATTCATTCAATTCCTTGTAGCCCAGTCCTTCGGCGATATAATTGACCGGCGTCAAATCATTGAGACCGAAAGGAAAAATCGTATCGAAAACCGTTTCCTGACGCACAATTTCCTTGCCGTTGGCATCAAACCGGCGTTTGATTACGTTGTAGAGACGGTATTTGTTCGCGGAGTCGGAGATTTTTTTGATTCGCGTGGCATAAATCCGGTAGCGGAATTGATTGTCTTTGACCTTTTCCCAAAGAAAATCGTAAGCAGTCTTGGCTTTGTGGTTGATACTGGAAACAAAGACATAGGTCGTGCTGTCCAATTGACGGTAAACATTGTTTTTCTGCCGGTAATTGCCCCATTTATTGAAATATTTGCTCCAAAATTCGTTATAAGTCATTCGCGCACGCGGAATCACATTGAAATTAAGCACGATAACACTTCCCGCAACGATCAGTGCACCCAGAAAATAAGGCAATATCAAGCGTTTGTAGGACATACCGCCGTTCAAAACGGCAATGATTTCCGTATTTTGCGCCATACGCGAAGTAAACCAAATTATCGACAAAAACAGAAATATGGGAAATAAAATATTGAAAAAGGTCAAAAGGAAAGCCTTGTAGTAAACGACGATTTCGTTAAAGGGAACTTTGTTCTCCGAAAACTGTTCGATACGCTCGCTCAAATCCACCAAAATACTGACGGGAATAAAGACGAGCATCAGCAAAAAGAAGGTTCCGAAATATTGTTTTAATATGTATTTATCGAGAATTTTCATCAAAGCTTGTTTGACAATTTCCGTACCATTGCGGACTTCCAAGATACAAAATCCCCTTCAATAATATGCCGGCGTGCTTCGCGGACAAGCCAAAGATAAAATGCCAGGTTATGGATCGAGGCGATTTGTTTGGCGAGAATTTCATTGCTCACAAAAAGGTGTCGCAAATAGGCTTTGGAATATTGCGTATCCACAAAACTGATACCCATCGGATCGATAGGGCTGAAATCGTCCTTCCATTTGGCATTACGGATATTTAGGGTCCCCTCGGAAGTGAACAGCATAGCATTCCTGGCGTTGCGCGTAGGCATTACGCAGTCGAACATATCCACGCCCAAGGCAATGCTTTCCAGGATATTCACCGGCGTTCCCACGCCCATCAAATACCGCGGTTTGTCTTCGGGCAATATGTTGCAAACCAGTTCCGTCATCGCATACATTTCTTCGGCCGGTTCACCGACCGACAATCCGCCAATGGCATTTCCGGGCATATCTTTTGACGCGATATATTCCGCCGACTGCTTACGCAAATCCTTGAAAGTGCTTCCTTGGACAATGGGAAACAACACCTGATCGTAGCCGTATTTGGGCGGTGATTTTTCGAGGTGCGCTATGCAACGGTCAAGCCAACGGTGGGTCATTTCCATTGATTGCTTGGCATAATCGTATTCCACCGGCCAATCGGTGCATTCGTCGAAGGCCATCATAATATCGGCGCCAATGCTTCGTTGGATATCCATCACGCTTTCGGGCGAGAAAAAATGGTAGGAGCCGTCGATATGGGATTGGAACCGTACACCCTCTTCCCTGATCTTCCTTCTGCCGGCCAAGGAATAAACCTGAAATCCGCCGCTATCGGTCAAAATGGGCCTGTCCCAACCGATAAAACGGTGTAAACCGCCGGCTTTTTCCAGTATGTCCGTGCCGGGACGCAGGTACAAATGATAGGTATTTCCAAGGATAATTTTGGCATCGATATCTTCCCTCAATTCCCGCTGGTGAACCGCTTTAACGGATCCGACCGTTCCGACCGGCATAAAAATAGGTGTGGGAATTTCGCCGTGAGCGGTTGTCAAACGACCTGCACGCGCAGCGGAACCGGAATCTTTGTGTTCTATGGT
>CAYUQW010000002.1:12679-27954 GCA_964446985.1 uncultured Flavobacteriaceae bacterium | reverse complement strand
GGTCAGAAATTTGGTCTCCCGTACGGATTGCATGTGCAGGTTTAGGCGTTCGTCCAGATGAAAAATATTCCGTAATGCCAATTGAAAATTACCGTGCCAGTCCGGTTTGTTATCACGCGACGAAAATCCGATAAATCCGTTCAGGCTGTTTTTCGGGCGGTAAGCGGTTTTGACGAATAAAACGGTTTTGTTATCGACGTTTACCAAAGCGATTTTATCGATGCGAAACGGGAAATCTTCTTTCAGGATTTGCCATATTTCCTCGACGGGGCGGTTTTGCAATATATTATTATAATAGGTATAAAGGTTCGTCGGGAATTTTTTCTTTGAAATAATTGCAACGGAATCTACGGTTTTTTTATTTTTTGATAATGAATAATAGAAATCCAACCTTGATTTTGTGTATTTTATAGAATCGAGTTGTAATGCCTTATTTCTGAAAAGTTCCGGGTTCCGGCGGGTCAAATCGGATTTTAAATTATTGATACTGAATGCCGAAGCCTTTGTTTTCAGGATATTTGCGCCGTCATAGTGAACGAAGACCGAGTCCGTCAGTGACAAGATATGAATCTGCGCCGTGAGGCGGAAGGTAAATAATAAAATCAAGCCCGTAAGCCGAAACGGATTTTTCATTCGGACATGGTAATGATAATCGAAGGTAAGAAAATGATTTGATATTCCAAAAAAAAGTCCTATATTTGCACGCCTAAAAATAGAATTCAAACAGATATGCCTACGATTCAACAGTTAGTAAGAAAAGGCCGCAAGACCGTAACCAAGAAGAGTAAATCGGCTGCTTTGCAAGGCAGTCCGCAAAAACGGGGTGTGTGCATTCGTGTCTATGTTACCTCGCCCAAAAAACCGAATTCGGCTATGCGAAAAGTAGCCCGGGTTCGATTGACGAACGGTAACGAAGTGAATGCCTACATTCCCGGTGAAGGACACAACTTGCAGGAGCACTCGATAGTATTGGTTAGAGGCGGTAGGGTGAAAGATTTGCCCGGAGTAAGATACCACATCATACGTGGTGCGCTGGATACAGCCGGTGTGGACGGAAGAAAACAACGCCGTTCGAAATACGGGACAAAACGCCCTAAGAAGTAATTGAGTAAAAACACATTGCAATGAGAAAAGGAAAACCCAAGAAGAGAGTTTTGGATCCGGATCCCAAGTTTAACGATCCGCTGGTTACACGTTTTGTCAACAATTTGATGTGGGAAGGAAAGAAAAGTTTGGCTTTCCGTCTTTTTTATGATGCCCTGGATATTGTTGAGCAAAAGAAACAGGATGAAGAAAAATCCGCTTTGGAAATTTGGAAACAGGCTTTGGAAAACGCCATGCCGCATGTCGAGGTTCGAAGCCGTCGTATAGGCGGGGCAACCTTCCAGATTCCGATGCCCATCCGTCCCGACCGTAAGATTTCATTGGCTATGAAATGGTTGATCAAATATGCGCGCGGACGGAACGAGAAAACGTTTGCGCAGAAATTGGCGGCCGAAATTCTGGCGGCATACAAAGAAGAAGGCGGAGCCGTGAAGAAGAAAAACGATACGCACCGTATGGCCGAAGCCAACAAAGCATTCTCGCATTTCAGATTCTAATTTGATTATAAGGAATTCAAGATGGCAAAAGATCTAACGAAAGTAAGAAATATCGGTATTGCCGCGCACATCGATGCCGGAAAAACCACAACGACCGAACGTATTCTGTATTATACCGGTATCAGCCACAAAATCGGTGAGGTGCACGAAGGCGCCGCTACGATGGACTGGATGGAACAGGAAAAAGAACGCGGTATTACCATCACCTCCGCTGCGACCCGTTGCGAATGGCCTTACCGGGGTGAGAAATACCAAATCAACATTATCGACACGCCCGGCCACGTGGATTTTACCGTGGAAGTGGAACGGTCGTTGCGGGTATTGGACGGTATGGTGGCTTTGTTCAGCGCCGTGGACGGTGTGGAACCGCAGTCCGAGACGGTATGGCGACAAGCCGACAAGTATAAGGTGCCTCGAATCGGTTTCGTAAACAAAATGGACCGTCAAGGCGCCGATTTTTTTAATGTGGTAAACCAAGTCAAAGAAATGCTCGGCGGTAATGCCGTCCCCTTGCAAGTGCCTATCGGTGACGAAGCCGATTTCAAAGGCGTGGTGGACCTCATTACCAAGCAAGCCATTATCTGGAATGAAGAGGATTTGGGAATGACCTACGAGGTGGTGCCCATTCCCGATGATTTGATCGATACCGTGGAAGAATACCGTGCGAAACTCATCGAAGCGGTTGCCGAATATGACGATCATTTGATGGAAAAATTCTTTGAAGACGAAGATTCCATCACCGAAGACGAAATTATTGCCGCACTTCGTGCCGCTACCATCGATATGTCTATCATCCCGATGTTGGCAGGGTCGGCATTCAAAAACAAAGGTGTTCAAGCCCTCCTGGATGCGGTGATTCGCTTTTTGCCTTCGCCGGTTGATATCGAAGCCATCGAAGGAACCAACCCGAAAACGGGAGAGGTGGTGTATCGCCGTCCCTCCTATGACGATCCGTTTACGGCACTCGCTTTCAAAATCGCCACCGACCCGTATGTAGGACGTTTGGCTTATTTCCGTGTTTATTCCGGCGAACTGGAAGCCGGAAGTGCCGTATTGAACACGCGCTCGGGTAAAAAAGAAAGAATTTCGCGCATCTATCAGATGCATGCCAATAAACAAAATCCGATTCCGAAAATCGGTGCGGGAGATATCGGCGCCGGTGTCGGTTTCAAGGATATCAAAACGGGAGATACCCTCTGCGACGAAAAACATCCCATCGTTTTGGAATCGATGGACTTCCCCGATCCCGTTATCGGTATTGCGGTAGAACCCAAAACAAAGGCCGATATGGACAAGCTGGGGATGGCATTGTCGAAATTGGCCGAGGAAGATCCCACTTTCCAAGTAAAAACCGACGAAGCATCCGGACAAACCATTATCTCCGGTATGGGCGAATTGCACTTGGAAATTATTGTTGATCGATTGAAACGGGAATTCAAGGTGGATGTCAATGTGGGTCAACCCCGCGTGGAATACAAGGAAGCTTTGACGGCACCCGTCGATCATCGTGAAGTTTACAAAAAACAAACCGGTGGTCGCGGTAAATTCGCCGATATCATCTTTACGCTTGAACCGGCGGAAGAAGGAAAGAGCGGTTTGGAATTTATCAATGAAATCAAAGGAGGTAACATTCCGCGCGAATATATCCCTTCCGTAGAAAAAGGGTTCAAAGAAGCCATGAAGTCCGGGCCGTTGGCCGGTTTCGAAGTGGAAGGAATGAAGGTTACTTTGAAAGACGGGTCTTTCCACCCGGTCGATTCCGATTCCCTTTCCTTCGAATTGGCGGCAAAACTCGGTTTCCGCGAAGCGGCCAAGAAAGCCAAACCGGTTCTTTTGGAACCCATCATGAAATTGGAAGTCGTAACACCCGAAGAAAATATGGGTGATATCATCGGCGATCTGAACCGCCGACGCGGTCAAGTGTTGAATATGACCGACCGTTCCGGCGCGAAAGTCATCAGGGCCCATGTGCCGCTTTCCGAAATGTTCGGCTATGTAACGGTATTGCGAACCCTGTCGTCCGGTAGGGCTACTTCCTCGATGGAATTCTCGCATTATGCCGAAGCGCCCGAGAATATTGCACAAGAAGTAATTAAGAAAGAAACAGAATAATATCAAAGATTATGGCTCAACAAAAAATCCGCATTAAATTGAGGTCATACGATCATAATTTGGTGGACAAATCGGCTGAAAAAATCGTGAAGATCGTTAAGAATACCGGTGCGGTGGTGAACGGTCCCATTCCTCTACCCACCAAAAAACGCATCTTTACGGTACTTCGTTCGCCGCACGTTAATAAAAAATCACGCGAACAATTCGAATTGAACACCCATAAACGCCTGTTGGACATTTACAGTTCCTCTTCGAAAACCATCGACGCATTGATGAAACTGGAACTGCCCAGCGGTGTGGACGTGGAAATAAAAATCTAAACATTATCAATAAAAATACAGAAAAATGCCAGGATTAATAGGTAAGAAAATCGGGATGACCAGTATTTTCGATGAAAACGGGAAGAATATTCCCGTCACCGTCATCGAAGTGGCTCCCAATTACGTAATCCAAGTCAGAACCAAGGAAAAAGACGGTTATGAAGCTGTGCAACTTGGTTTCGATGACAAAAAAGAAAAGCGTACGACCAAAGCTTTGAAAGGCCATTTTGCCAAAGCCGGCGTAACGCCCAAGAAAAAGATTGTCGAATTCCAAGGATTTGAAAACGAACTCAAACCCGGCGACGAAGTAAGGGTTGAGGATGTGTTTGTAGAAGGAGAATATGTTGACGTATCGGGCATTTCCAAAGGGAAAGGTTTTCAAGGCGTTGTCAAACGTCACGGTTTCGGCGGTGTGGGGCAAGCCACCCATGGACAGCACAACCGTTTGCGGGCACCCGGTTCCATCGGTGCTTCGGCCTATCCTTCCCGCGTATTCAAGGGTATGCGCATGGCAGGACGTATGGGTAATGAAAAAGTGACCGTTCAGAACCTGAAAGTGGTCAAAATCATTCCCGATAAAAACCTGCTCATTGTCAAAGGGAGTGTCCCCGGTCATAAAAAATCCTATTTAATAATCAAGAAGTAATGAAGGCAAAAGTTTTTGACATACAAGGAAAAGATACGGGGCGTACCGTTGAATTGGCCGACGATATTTTCGGTATCGAACCGAACGAGCACGCCATGTATTTGGATGTTAAACAATACTTGGCCAATCAGCGTCAAGGTACCCACAAAGCCAAAGAGCGTTCCGAAGTAAAAGGAAGTACGCGTAAGATCAAACGCCAAAAAGGGACGGGAACGGCACGGGCCGGAAGTATTCGCAACCCCTTGTTCCGCGGAGGCGGACGCGTATTCGGACCTCGTCCCCGCGATTACCGTTTTAAGTTGAATAAAAAACTCAAACGACTGGCACGTAAATCCGCTTTGAGTTACATGTTCAAAGAAGGTAACGTGAAGGTCATCGAGGATTTCGATATGGAAGCTCCCAAAACGAAAGATTTTATCAAGATTTTGGAAAATTTGCAGTTGGATAAAGGAAAATCTTTATTTGTGTTGGGAGAAGTAAATAAAAACGTATATTTGTCATCGCGAAACTTGCCGGCTGTAAAAGTTGTAAGAGGTTCAGACATAAACACTTACACAATTTTGAATGCCGGAAAAATCGTGCTGAGCGAGAAGGCTGTAGAAGCCATACAATCAATTTTATCTAAATAAAAACGGTTATGGACGTTATTAAGAAACCGATATTAACGGAAAAAATGGTTGACTTGACCGACAAGTTCAACCGTTACGGCTTTGTTGTGGATATTCATGCCGACAAGCATCAGATAAAAAAAGCCGTTGAAGATATGTATGGTGTGGAAGTGGTGAGTGTTCGCACGATGATTTATCCCGCCAAAAAGAAAACGAAATATACCAAGCGAGGTATAAACGTTAGCAAGCGAGGGGCCTTTAAAAAAGCCATAGTTCAATTGAAAGAAGGAGACAGTATCGATTTTTATAATCAATAATTGAAGCAACATGGGAGTAAGAAAACTAAAACCTATCACCCCCGGCCAACGATTTCGCGTCGTGAACAATTTCGATGCCATCACGACCGATAAACCGGAAAAATCATTGTTGGCCCCCAAGAAAAGTACGGGCGGACGAAATAATGTCGGACGCATGACGGCCCGTTATCGCGGGGGTGGACACAAACGCAGATACCGGATCATCGATTTCAAACGCGATAAGTTTGATATTCCCGCCAAGGTGAAAACCATTGAGTACGACCCCAACCGCTCGGCTTTTATCGCTTTGGTGGTTTATGCCGACGGCGAGAAAAGATATATCATTGCTCCTAACGAAATCAAAGTGGGAGACACGATTATCAGCGGCGAAAAAGTTCCCGCCGAAGTGGGTAATGCCATGCCGATGAAAAACATTCCTTTGGGTACGATTATTCATAACATCGAAATCAAGCCCGGGAAAGGCGGCGCTTTGGCGCGTAGTGCCGGAACCTTCGGTCAGTTGATGGCCAAAGAAGGAAAATATGTGGTTGTGAAAATGCCTTCCGGCGAAACGCGTTTGCTCTTGGCGGAAGGAATGGCTACCATCGGTGTTGTTTCCAACTCCGACCATCAGTTGGAAGTTTCCGGAAAGGCCGGTCGCTCCCGTTGGTTGGGACGTCGTCCGAGAACGCGTGCCGTGGCTATGAACCCGGTTGACCACCCCATGGGTGGGGGTGAAGGACGCGCATCGGGAGGTCATCCCCGTTCGCGAAAAGGAATTCCTGCCAAAGGATACAAAACCCGTAAGAAAAACAAATACAGTAATCGTTATATCTTAGAACGCAGAAAGAAATAAGCTTATGGCAAGATCATTGAAGAAAGGACCTTATGTCCATTATAAATTGCGTTACCGGGTCGAAAAGAATATAGAATCGGGAAAAAAAGAGGTTATCAAAACCTGGTCCCGCGCTTCTATGATCATACCCGAATTTATCGGCCAAACGATAGCCGTACACAACGGCCGTCAGTTTATTCCGGTGTATATTACCGAGAATATGATCGGACACAGATTGGGTGAATTTGCGCCTACCCGTATTTTCCGCGGGCATGCCGGTGCTAAAAACAAAGGTAAAAAATAAGAGGTATGGGAAAGAGAAAACATTTGATGGCACAAAAGCTGAAAGAGGCCCGTCGCAATAAAGTGGTTGCCAAATTACGGTTTCACCGCATTTCGGCTCGCAAGACCCGGCTGGTGGCCGATTTGGTGCGCGGAAAAGACGTAACCAAAGCTTTGGCAATCCTGAAATTTACGCCCAATGCCAGTGCCGCATATATCGAGAAACTGCTCGTTAGCGCTATCAATAACTGGGAACAAAAATTTCCCGAAAAAGATTTGGAAGACGCTAATTTGTATATCAAAGAAATCCGCGTGGATGAAGCCGGAATGCTCAAACGAATTCAACCCGCACCGCAAGGACGTGCCCATCGAATTCGCAAGCGAATGAGTCATATTACATTGGAATTGGCAGAACGTGAACAAGAACAAAAAGGCTAAGAAACATGGGACAAAAGACTAATCCGATAGGCAACAGATTGGGAATCATCAAAGGATGGGATTCCATGTGGTTCGGCGGAAAAAAATATGCCGAAAACATCAAAGAAGACTATTTTATCCGTCAATTCATTCAGGCGCGGGTTCAAAAAATGAGCAAATCCAAAATCATCTCTCATATTTACATCGATCGCGACTTGAAAAAAATCACGGTTACGATCACCACGGCCCGTCCCGGTATCATCATCGGTAAAGGCGGTACCGAAGTGGATAAATTGAAGGAGGAGCTGAAAAAAATCACCGGAAAAGACGTTCATATCAACATATACGAGATACGACGTCCCGAACTGGATGCCACCCTTGTGGCGCAAAATATTGCCCGCCAGATCGAAAACAGAATTTCTTACCGACGGGCTATTAAAAACGCCATCGCTTCAACGATGCGTATGAAAGCCGAGGGTATTAAAGTGCAAATTTCCGGCCGGTTGAACGGTGCCGAAATGGCCCGTACAGAAACGTACAAAGACGGTCGAATTCCCCTTTCCACTTTCCGCGCCGATATCGATTATGCTCTGGAAGAAGCCCATACGACCTACGGACGAATCGGTGTGAAAGTTTGGATCATGCGCGGAGAAGTTTACGGCAAACGTGAACTGAATCCGCTGGTAGGCTTTAACCAAAAAGAAGGAAAACGCGGTCGTAGAGGACGTCGCAGATAATCATAAAAAAAAAACGAGGTAAGATGTTACAACCGAAAAAATATAAATACCGTAAGCAACAAAAAGGCCGGATGAAAGGTATGTCGATGCGCGGCAACCGGCTGGCTTTCGGTATGTACGGCATTAAATCGCTTGACAGTGCCTGGATTACTTCCCGTCAGATCGAAGCCGCGCGTGTTGCGGCAACGCGTTACATGAAAAGGGAAGGGCAATTGTGGATCAAAATTTTCCCGGACAAACCCATTACCAAAAAACCTTTGGAAGTGCGTATGGGTAAGGGAAAAGGTAATGTCGAATATTGGGCGGCACCGGTAAAACCCGGTCGTATTCTGTTCGAAGTGGACGGTGTTCCTTTTGAAGTGGCCAAAGAAGCTTTGCGATTGGCCGCACAAAAGTTACCTGTTCGTACCAAATTTGTCGTCGCTCCCGAAATTGCTCAAAAATAAGGCCTTATGAAAATGAAAATGACAGATATTCGCAATTTGGATGATAAGGATTTGTTAATGAAGATTGACGAATTGAAGAAACGATACGCCCAGCTGAAAATCACCCATCAGGTTTCTCCTTTGGAAAATCCGATGGAGATCCGGGAATTGCGACGTACCATTGCGAGATTGTTAACCGAAAAGACGGCCAGAGGATTAAAATAATTTGAAACGGACATGGAAAAACAAAGAAATTTACGTAAGGAAAGAATAGGAATCGTTACTTCCGACAAAATGGACAAGTCCGTTGTTGTTACGGAAGTGAAGCGAGTAAAACACCCCAAATACCAAAAGTTCGTTATGCGTACCAAGAAATATATGGCCCATGACGAGAAAAACGATGCGCATGTGGGTGACAAGGTACGTATTATGGAGACGCGACCTTTGAGTAAGCATAAACGATGGAGAATAGTTGAAATAATCGAAAGAGCCAAGTAAGATGATACAACAGGAATCAAGAGTAAAAGTTGCGGACAATACGGGCGCCAAGGAAGCCCTTGTCATTCGCGTATTGGGCGGTACACGCAAACGCTATGCGTCTTTGGGTGACAAAGTGGTTGTTACCGTCAAGCAAGCTACGCCCAACGGAAATATCAAGAAAGGACAAATTTCCACCGGCGTGGTGGTTCGCACCAAAAAAGAAGTACGCCGTCCCGACGGAAGCTATATCCGTTTCGACGACAATGCGGTCGTCTTGTTGAATCCGCAAGGTGAAATGCGCGGAACACGTGTGTTCGGCCCCGTTGCAAGGGAGTTGCGCGATAAGCAATATACCAAAATCATTTCCTTGGCATCCGAAGTTTTATAAGCAAAACAAGCGTTATGAAAAAATTCAAACTGAAAAAAGGCGATTTGGTGATGGTGATGTCCGGCAAAGATCGCGGAGCCAAAGGACATATTCTCCAAATCATTCGCAATAAAGACCGCGTGATCGTCGAAGGAGTAAACATTATCAAAAAACGCGTTAAGCCTTCAACGGACAACCCGCAGGGCGGAATAGTGGAAAAAGAAGCCCCCATCCACATTTCCAATGTGATGTTGGTGGATCCGAAAACGGGAGAACCTACGCGTGTGGGATATAGATTCGAAGACGGAAAGAAAATCAGATATTCCAAAAAATCAGGAGAAGCATTATAATTATGAGTTACGTACCCAGATTGAAAAAGGCTTATCAAGAGCAAATCATATCCGAACTGATGAATGAATTCGGATACAAGAACGTGTATCAGGTTCCCAAATTGGAAAAAATCGTTATCAGCCGCGGCGTGGGACAAGCCACACAGGATAAAAAACTGGTGGATTATGCCGTTGAGGAACTGACGACCATTGCCGGTCAAAAGGCGGTTCCCACCCTTTCCAAAAAAGACGTGGCATCTTTCAAATTGCGTAAAGGTATGCCCATCGGTGCCAAAGTAACCCTTCGCGGTGACCGTATGTATGATTTCCTGGATCGCCTGATTACGGTGGCTTTGCCCCGTGTAAGGGATTTTCAAGGAATCAAGCGTAACGGATTCGACGGCAGGGGAAATTATACTTTGGGTATCACCGAACAAATCATTTTCCCCGAAATCGATTTCGATAAAATCAACAAAATTGCCGGAATGGACATTACTTTCGTTACTACGGCAAAGACGGATAAAGAGGCGTTTGCCTTGTTGGAAAAATTAGGATTACCTTTTAAAAAGAAATAATTAAACAAGCACTATGGCGAAAGAATCGATGAAAGCCCGAGAAAGAAAAAGGGCCAAACTCATAGCAAAATATGCGGAAAAAAGACGCGCCTTGAAAGAAGCCGGCGATTGGGAAGCATTGCAACGCTTGCCCAAAAACTCATCGCCTATCCGCTACCATAACCGTTGTAGCATAACCGGAAGGCCGCGCGGATATATTCGCTTTTTCGGTATATCCCGTGTAACTTTCCGTGAAATGGCCAATCAAGGATTGATTCCCGGAGTTAAAAAAGCAAGTTGGTAAAACGAAGAATTATGCATACAGATCCGATAGCAGATTATTTGACCAGAATACGTAATGCGCAAGCGGCAGGGCACCGGGTTGTTCGTATCCCGGGGTCGAAGCTGAAAGAAGCCATTACCGAAATTTTGTATGATCAGGGCTATATTTTGAAATATGCCGTTGAAAAAGACGAGAAAGGTCGTTCGGTGATCAAAATTGCACTGAAATACGATAAGGAAACGGGCGAACCCGTTATCAAAGGTTTGAAACGGGTGAGTAAGCCCGGATTGCGAATTTATGCCGGTGTGGACAAATTACCCAAAGTGATCAACGGTTTGGGGATTGCCATTATATCCACCCCGAAAGGAGTAATGACCGACAAACAAGCCCGCAAGGAGCACGTCGGCGGAGAAGTTTTGGCCTATATTTATTAAAAAACCCGGAAAACTATGTCTCGAATAGGATTTAAACCCGTCGAAATACCCGCCAATGTAACCGTTACGTTGGACGGCGATGTGCTGACGGTAAAAGGGCCGAAAGGCGAGTTGAAACAAGTTATCAAGGATGTCGAAATAGAAACGGAAGGTAATCAGTTGCACGTCAAAAGGCTTTCCGAATCGAAACACCATAAATCGATGCACGGATTGTATCGCTCTCTCATATATAATATGGTAAAAGGTGTTTCGGAAGGCTGGACCATAGAGTTGGAATTGGTGGGTGTGGGTTATCAAGCCAAAAACCAAGGACAGTTATTGGAGTTGAATTTGGGATTTTCCCACAATATTTTGTTTGAATTGCCGCCCGAAGTGAAGGTGGAAACCGTATCGGAAAAAGGGAAAAATCCCTTGATCAAGCTGACGAGTCACGATAAGCAGTTGGTCGGACAAATTGCGGCCAAAATCCGCTCGTTCCGTAAGCCCGAACCTTACAAAGGAAAAGGTGTACGATATAAAGGAGAAGAAGTGAGAAGAAAAGCCGGTAAAACCGCATAATAAATGAGATTATGGCACTGACAAAAGAACAAAGAAAACAACGTATTCGCAGGAGAATCCGTAAAAAGATAAGCGGAACACCGGAACGTCCGCGTTTGTCGGTTTTCCGTAGCGTGCACCACATTTATGCACAAATTATCGACGATACCAAAGGAATTACCCTGGCAAGTGCATCGTCTATGGATAAAGATATCGCCGCACAATCCGGTACGAAATCGGAAAAGGCGGTTATGGTTGGTGAGAAAATTGCCCGTATCGCTCAGGAGAAAGGCATTGACAAAGTGGTTTTTGACCGCGGAACAAGTATTTATCACGGCCGGATCAAAGCATTGGCCGAAGGTGCACGTAAAGGAGGGTTAAAATTTTAGTCGGATATGAAGAACTTTAGCAATAAAAAGATACGTAAAGTGAATCCTGCCGGTTTGGACTTGAAAGACCGGTTGGTTTCCATTCGTCGCGTTACCAAGGTGACGAAAGGGGGACGTACATTCAGCTTTTCCGCTTTGGTGGTTGTAGGCGACGAAAACGGTATTGTCGGATTCGGTGTAGGGAAATCCAAAGAAGTTCCCGATGCCATCCAAAAGGCTTTGGAAAACGCCAAAAAGAATTTGGTGCGTGTTCCCGTACTGAAAGGAACACTTCCGCACGAACAATACGGAAAATTCGGCGGGGCACGCGTACTGTTGCGCCCGGCTTCGGAAGGTACCGGGGTTATCGCCGGAGGTGCCATTCGTGCCGTATTGGAATCGGCCGGCGTGCACAACGTATTGACCAAATCCTTGGGGTCATCCAACCCGCATAACGTGGTGAAAGCTACCATGGATGCATTGTTGAAAATGCGTGATCCTTACACGGTGGCCAAACAACGCGGTATTTCCCTGAACAAATTGTTTAACGGTTAAAAAATCGGATAGAAATGAAGAAAGTACGCGTAACAAAAATCCGAAGCGTAATCAAGCGCCCGAAAGATCAAAAACTGACAATGGAGGCCTTGGGATTGCGCAAGATCGGACAAACGAGAGTGCACAATCTGACTCCTCAGATTCAAGGCATGATTAATAAAGTACAACATTTGGTGAAAGTAGAAGAAGTTCAAGAATAAAATCAGGAAATGTTATGAAATTATCACAATTGAAACCGGCAAAAGGTTCCGTACATAAAGAGAAGCGAATTGCACGAGGCGAAGGTTCCAAAAAAGGCGGTACGGCCGGACGCGGTCACAAAGGCGCCAAATCCCGTTCGGGATATTCCCGTACGCCCGGATTCGAAGGCGGACAAATGCCTTTGTATCGTCGTGTGCCCAAATTCGGTTTCCGCAATGTCAACCGGGTGGAATATACACCTTTGAATCTTTCGGTGTTGCAAGCTTGGATTGATGCCGGACGTATCAAAGATTATATCGATACGGAGATGTTATACGAAATGAAATTCATATCCAAGGGAGAGAAAGTAAAACTTCTGGCCAAAGGTGAAATCAAATCACCCGTTACCGTGAAGGTAAACAAGGCTTCGGCCAAAGCCAAAGAAGCCATTGAAAAAGCCGGAGGTAAAGTTGAATTAATTTAAACGGCGGCACATGAAAAAATTTTGGGAAACAATACAAGCCATTTGGCAAATCAAGGAATTACGGAATAAGATTATCTATACCCTGTTATTGATTTTGGTGTATCGTTTCGGCGCCCAAGTTACGTTGCCCGGTATCGATCCGACCAATTTGCAGGCATTGGCCAAGCAAACAACGGGTAATTCCCTGTTGGACCTCTTGAACCAATTTACGGGGGGTGCCTTTGCCCGTGCTTCGGTGTTTGCTTTGGGGGTTATGCCTTATATCTCCGCCTCCATCGTGGTCCAATTGATGGGTATTACGGTTCCTTACATTCAAAAGTTGCAAAAATCGGGAGAAAGCGGCAGGAAAAAAATTACCCAATTAACCCGTTATCTTACCATTGCCGTAACCTTGTTGCAAGGTCCGGGTTACCTGTATAACCTGCACCGTATTTTGCCCAAAACGGCTTTTATGCTTCCCGACAGTTTGTTTATTCCTTCGTCTGTGATTATACTTTCCACAGGTACCATTTTCGCCATGTGGTTGGGTGAAAGGATTACCGACAACGGTATAGGAAACGGTATTTCATTATTGATTATGGTGGGTATCCTGGCGCGCTTGCCCCGGGCATTATTCCAAGAATTTACTGCCAGAGTGACCAATTCCAACGGCGGTTTGATGCTTTTCCTTTTCGAATTGGTCATTTGGTTGGGTGTCATAGCCTTATCGGTTTATCTTGTTAAGGCCTATCGTCCCGTTCCGGTGCAATATGCCCGGCGGACCGTTGGCGGAGGTTTCGAAAAGAATATTTTCGGGTCGCGCCAATACATTCCGTTAAAATTGAATGCAGCCGGTGTGATGCCCATTATCTTTGCCCAGGCATTGATGTTTATCCCCGGATTATTCGGGAATTTTACCGATGCCGCATGGGCCAAATCCCTACAAACCGTTTTCGGCAATATGTTCGGTTGGCAATATAATCTCGTATTTGCCTTGTTGATTATATTGTTTACCTATTTCTATACAGCAATCACGGTGCAAACCAATCAAATTGCCGAAGATCTGAAACGTTCGGGCGGTTTTATCCCGGGTATCCGTCCGGGAACGCAAACGGCGGAATATCTCGACGATATTCTCTCGAAAATCACATTGCCCGGTTCCATTTTTTTGGCAATCATTGCCATCCTGCCTAAGTTCATATACAATATTTTCGGTACGTCACAGGCTTGGGCAATGTTCTACGGCGGAACTTCCCTGCTGATTATGGTCGGTGTTGCCATCGATACCATTATGCAAGTGGAAGCATATTTGTTGAACAGACACTATGATCAATTGATGAAAACGGGACGAAGAAGAAGATTATAATATGGCCAAACAAAAAGCAATAAAAGTTGACGGGAAAATCATCGAGGCTTTGTCCAATGCCATGTTTCGCGTGGAATTGGAAAACGGTCATATTATCACCGCCCATATTTCGGGAAAAATGCGGATGCACTACATTCGCTTGTTGCCCGGAGACAAAGTGGCGGTGGAATTGAGCCCTTACGATTTATCGAAAGGACGGATAACCTATCGCTATTGAAAAAACTAAGAAAATAAAAGATAATGAAAGTCAGAGCATCATTAAAAAAACGCAGTCCGGAGGACAAAATCGTACGTCGAAAAGGACGGTTGTATGTTATTAACAAAAAGAATCCGAAACACAAACAAAGACAAGGATAATTATGGCACGTATAGCAGGAGTTGATTTACCGAAAAACAAGCGCGGCATTATAGCCCTGACCTATATCTACGGAGTGGGTAGAAGCCGTGCCGCTGAAATTCTGGAAAAAGCCGGTGTGGACGAAGACAAACGCGTCAAAGACTGGGATGAACACGATATCGCTTCCATCCGGAAAGTGATAGCCGATTACAAGTTGGAAGGTGCCTTGCGTAGCGAGGTTCAGATGAATATCAAACGGTTGATGGATATCGGCAGTTACCGCGGTATTCGTCACCGTTTGGGATTACCTTTGCGCGGACAAAAAACCAAGAACAATTCGCGTACACGTAAAGGAAAACGTAAAACCGTTGCGAATAAGAAAAAAGCTACCAAGTAATTTATAATACCTTAATTGATATGGCAAAGCAAAGCGCAAAAAAGAGAAAGGTAAAGGTTGACCCGATAGGTCAAGCACACATCCAATCGACTTTTAACAATATCATCATATCGTTGACCAATAACAACGGCGAAGTAATCTCTTGGTCATCCGCCGGAAAAATGGGATTCAAAGGCTCCAAGAAAAATACGCCTTACGCCGCACAAGTTGCTGCCGAAGATGCCGCCAAAGCCGCTTACGAAGCCGGCTTGCGTCGCGTAAGGGTTTTTGTAAAAGGTCCGGGGAACGGACGCGAATCGGCCATTCGTACCATCCATAACAATGGTATCGAAGTGATTGAAATCAT
>CAYUQW010000002.1:0-12579 GCA_964446985.1 uncultured Flavobacteriaceae bacterium | reverse complement strand
ATTCAAATTCCGGAAAACATCGAAGAACATCTCATTGTCGAATTGTATTCCAAATAATCAACTAAACGAAGCAACAATTATGTCCGGATTAAAGTCAAATTTTTTAAAGCCCGATAAAGTATCCCAAATCTCGAACGACAATTTCAAAGGCACGTTCGAATTGAAGCCTTTGGAACCCGGTTACGGGATCACCATAGGGAATGCTTTACGCAGGGTATTGCTTTCGTCCTTGGAAGGATATGCCATAACATCCGTTCGCATTCAGGGTATTGATCACGAATTCAGTACCATTGACGGCGTAGTGGAGGATGTTACCAATATTGTTCTCAACCTGAAAAAGATTCGATTCAAACTTAAATCGGGTGAACAAATCGACGAAGAAAAGGCTCATATCAAGATCGGCGGAAAAGAAGTTATCACCGCCAAGGACTTACAACCCTTCCTCAAAAATTTCGAAATACTCAATCCCGAATTGGAACTCATCCATCTGGAACCGGATGTTACGTTGGATTTTACCATTACCATCGAATTGGGACGAGGATATATCACTTCCGAAGAAAATAAAAAACAAGATGTGCCCCTCGGAACCATTTTTATGGATTCCATCCATACGCCGATCAAGCACGTTCAATACAAAGTGGAAAATTTCCGTGTGGGACAAAAAACCGATTACGAGCGATTGATTATCGAAGTAGTAACCGACGGATCCATTGATCCCCGTGACGCATTGACGGAATCGGCGAAAATCCTTATCAAACATTTTATCGTCTTTTCCGATGAAAAAATAAGTTTGGATGAAGGTAATGACGATGTGGCCGAAGCCGTTTTCGACGATAAGACTTTGCACATGCGTCACCTGCTGAAAACAAACATCAAGGACCTGGGCTTGAATATCCGAACATACAATTGTTTGCAAGCCGCCGAAATCCATACACTCGGTGATTTGGTCCAATACAGCAAATCCGATTTGCTCCGGTTGAGAAATTTCGGTAAAAAATCCCTGGACGATTTGACCAAAGTCGTCGAAGAGCGCGGATTGACCTTCGGAATGGATTTATCCAAATATAAACTCGATTGAAATTAATCTGACAAAGAAAGCGTGAAATTATGAGACATAGAAAGAAATTTAATCACTTGGGAAGAAAAGCCGGTCACCGTAAAGCCATGCTGAGTAATATGGCTACCTCCCTGATTATGCACAAACGCATCAATACAACGGTGGCCAAGGCCAAAGCTTTACGGCAATTTTTGGAACCTTTGGTAACCAAATCGAAAGAGGATACGACACACAACCGCCGTATGGTTTTCCGGAAATTGCACAATAAATATGCCGTATCGGAATTGTTCAGGGTTATCTCACCCAAAGTAGCCGACCGTCCCGGCGGATATTTGCGTATTATCAAACTGGGTAACCGGTTGGGCGACAATGCCGAAATGGCTATGATCGAATTTGTGGATTTCAATACAACCTATAATGCAAGCAAACCGGCCAAGAAAACACGACGCAGAAGAAAAGGAAAAAAACCGGCCGGAGAACAAACGGCTCCTGCCAATCAACAGGAAGAACAATCCAAAGAAAATCAAGAAGATAAGTCAGAGGAATAATTTCTTTAATCTTATCTTAAAATGAAATTGAAAAAAACTGCCTTATTTCAGGTGGTTTTTTTCTTTTTTTGCCTTACTTTCCGGAAAATTAATTCATATGGGACAAATAGAATTTATCTTGGCAAGGCAAATTTTCGATTCGCGCGGTAATCCCACCGTGGAAGTGGATGTCTATACCAATATGGGCGGTTTCGGCCGTGCTTCGGTGCCTTCCGGTGCATCGACCGGTAAACTCGAAGCTTTGGAATTGCGGGATGGTTTTCAGGAATACCACGGTAAATCCGTTTTAAAAGCCATTGAAAATATCAATGAATATATTTTTCCTTCTTTGAAAGGTATGGATGTCACCGACCAACGTTTGATTGATACCATTATGATATCGTTGGACGGTACACCGAACAAATCAAAACTTGGTGCCAATGCCATTCTGGCGGTCTCTTTGGCGGTTGCCAAAGCGGCGGCTAATGAAACGGGAATGCCGTTATATTCCTACATCGGCGGAAAATCTGCATACATAATGCCGGTGCCTATGATGAATGTTATCAACGGCGGTTCCCATTCCGACGCACCTATTGCCATCCAGGAATTTATGATTGTTCCGGTGGGCGCCGAAAGTTTCAGTAATGCTATGCAGATGGCTACGGAAGTATTCCACAGCCTGAAAAAAATATTGCACGATAAAGGTCTTTCAACGGCTGTCGGTGACGAAGGCGGTTTTGCGCCGGAGTTTTCCGGAACCGATGAAGCAATACAAACCATTTTGCAGGCTATCGAGAAAGAAGGTTATAAGCCCGGAGAAGATTTCTATATCGCCCTGGATGCCGCCGCTTCGGAATTTTATAAAGACGGTATCTATGATTACACCGTTTTCGAAGGAAAAAAAGGCGCCAAATTATCCCGAGAAGAACAAGTGGATTATTTGGTCAAACTGGCGGATACGTATCCGATAATTTCCTTGGAAGACGGGATGGCCGAAGACGATTGGGAAGGTTGGAAATTGCTGACGGAAAAGTTGGGGAGCCGGATCCAATTGGTCGGAGACGATATCTTTGTTACCAATCCGGAGATTATCGAAAAAGGTATCGATCAACATATTGCCAATGCGGTGCTGATTAAATTGAATCAAATCGGTACATTGAGCGAAACCTTGGATGCTATTGAAATGACACATAAAGCCGGTTATGCCGCTGTTGTTTCGCACCGTTCGGGCGAGACGGAAGATACCACAATTGCCGACTTGGCGGTAGCCAAAAATACGGGACAAATCAAAACCGGTTCCCTGTCGCGTACCGACCGTATGGCCAAATACAACCAATTGATACGCATTGAAGAGGAATTGGATAATGTCTCGGAATATCCGGGATTGAAGGCTTTCAAGTTTAAGAAATAAAATCCGGAAAAACGTACAAAGCCGTCTCTCCCGCCGTGGAGGGACGGTTTTTTTATTGCCCGAGATCGGCGTGTTTGTATGCTCCCGCATCGGGACTGTCGGTGCGGTCGATACCGAGAATATCCAAGGGAAACATTTGTGTTACGGCCGGGTCTCCGATGCCAATGGCGCCGCTTTGAAGACCGATGCGCAAAGAATCCTGCTCGCTATTCTGAAAACCGGGATCCGCATTCAACACATTTTGTTCGAAATATGTGGTATTGTCCCATTGCAGGTAATCTTGCGTGATTTCGTGCTGCGGATCGGAGAATTTGACCAGATTGTGGCTTAACCGGAAATGCAATGCCGCCGCGTCGTTTTTGACGGCGTAGAATTCCACGGGCAGGTTGCCGAAGATGATGCTGTTGTTGATTTGACATTGTTGCAAATCGTCGTACAAGATGACGGGATTTCCTTGGCTGTCGTAAGCGGTATATTGATTGCTGACGTAAACCGCCGTATTGGGAATATTCCTTATCCCTGTCGAATAGTTGGTGAACGTGCAATGAGCAAACCGGTAATGTCCGCCCAATTGAAGGCTCAGTGCCGATGCGCCGAAATTTCCTGCTACCAGGTTATACCCTTCGATTTTCGAATCGATGGCGATGATGCCGTAAGCGGCACAATCGTATATCTGCGTGTTGTCGATTGATAAAACGGTATTGTTCGTGTTGCCGGGCGGATAGGCTATGATGCCCGCAATGGCATTCCGGATAACGGCATGATGAATTTCATTTCCCGTGCTTCCTTCCCTAAGCCAGATAAAATTCCATAAGCCTTGCGCATGATCGTATTCCGGTTGCAACCGGTCGTCCTCCATAATCACTTCGTTTCCCAAGGTCCCGTTGATAAGAATTTTTCCGCCTTCATAAACAATAATTCCCGAATTGTAGTGAAAATACAAATGCGCGCCCGGGTCAATCGTGAGTGTTTTTCCTGCGGGAACGCCCAAATGTCCGTAAATAACCACCGGTTTGTCGGCCGTAATGGTGGTATCGTTGCTAATGTAAAATCCCGCTACGCGAATGGGTTGCCCGTTATCGTACGTTCCCACTTGGATGGAATCGACGCTACGGTCGGCAAATTTTTTTGGATAGAGGAAATAGGCGTCCTTCACAAAAGCCGTCAGTAAAACCGTATCGGTAACCGACTGATCGCCGATGAAAAGTTTTTCTTCGTACACGGGATTGGAAAATGAGGCGGGGTCAACCGTGAGTTCTACGAAAACATAGATGCTGTCTTTCGGATCAATGCGGATGTTTCTGAAAACTTTGCCGGTATCGCCGTCGATATTGAAGCGGAATTTTGTGGTGTTGCCGCGTTCGGTTTCAATGTTGTTGATACGGATGGTTTTATTGCTCCTATTGTAAATCTTGAAGGAATAAGTCGGTGATGATATGCCTGCAAATACCGAATCCAGGAAAACGGTATCGGTGGAAACCCGAAAATCGCCATGGGAGGGATATATGCGAAACTCTTTTCGACATCCGCCCATGAACAGGATTAAAAAAATAAAAAATACTATACGGATAAATATTTTCATGAGAGAAATATAACGTTTTTTTGAAGCAAAGATTATTAAATTGAAAATAAAAATACATAAAACCTCGGGGAGTAAAAAATTTTTTTATTCGAAAATAGTTATCCATATGATTGAAAAACTGAATTTTCCGCAATGAATAAAAGAAAAGTCTTGAAATTTTTTGCCAAAAAGTTTAACTTTGAATTCTAAATTGAGAAATTTATATAATGATGGAAAGAAGAATTAGTGCCAGAATTACGGGCAAGGTCCAAGGCGTTTGGTTCAGGAAGCACACCAAACAAAAGGCGGATGAATTGGGGCTGAAAGGATTTGTTCGCAATGAACCGGACGGGTCGGTTTATGTGGAAGCGGAAGGCGATTTGTATGCCCTGCGGATTTTTCGCGAATGGTTGTATATAGGTTCGCCGCAGTCGATTGTGGAAAATGTCGAAATAGAGGAGATGCCGTATAAAGGCTATGAAGATTTCAGGATTCTTTAAATACAATACTAATTACGATAATCGGCCGTTCTTTCTAAGAGCGGCTTTTTTTATTGATATTAATCAGCTGTTTGTTTCTTTAAAAAAATTATTTTAAGCGCATTCATAAAGATGTAAACAAATGAGTATCAATAAATTTCAAATTTTTGATGAAGTTTCTCCTTTGAAAGCGGTTATTTTGGGACGGGCGGATAGTCCCGGGCCCGTGCCGAGACCGGAAGAGTGCTATGATCCGAAATCTTTGCAACACGTTTTGCAAGGAACCTATCCCAAGGAGGAGGATATGGTGAAGGAAATGGAGGAATTCAAGGCGGTTTTGGAAAAATACGGCGTGGAAGTGTACCGGCCTTTGCCATTGGAAAATATCAATCAGATTTTTGCGCGGGATATTGGATTTGTCATCGATCACAAGTTTTTCAAATCCAATATTTTACCCGACCGATCCAAGGAATTCGAAGCTATTTTGCCTATTTTGGAACAAATCGATGCGGAGAACATTTATTTCCTCCCCGAGGAAGTGCACGTCGAAGGGGGAGATGTGATGCCCTGGGGCGAGTATTTGTTTATGGGCACCTACCGTTTTCCCGATTATCCCGATTATATTACCGCGCGTACCAATGCTATGGCAGTGGATTTTTTTACGCGTATTTTTCCCGATAAAAAAGTCGTGGCTTTCGATCTGAAAAAGTCCAATACGGATCCCTACGAAAATGCCTTGCATCTGGATTGTGTTTTCCAACCGGTGGGTTATGATAAGGCTATTATCCACAAGGAAGGATTTTTGATTGAGGAGCAATACCGCTTTTTGGTCGATTTGTTCGGCGAAGAAAACCTCTTTCATATCACCAAAGAGGAAATGTATGATATGACGGCCAATGTTTTTTCGATTTCTCCCGATGTGATAGTTTCGGACAAGCATTTTACACGTCTGAACCGATGGCTTGAAAATCAAGGTTTTACGGTTGAAAAAATCAATTACCGGGAAATCTCCAAGCAGGAAGGACTGTTGCGTTGTTCGACCTTGCCTCTGTATAGGGAAAAAGTTTGATATACGCCCGCAATATCCGTAGCTTTGCAGAAAAAAACAAATGAAAGATAGCCAAACTCCCTCGCGGGCAATGTTGATTATTTTGGACGGTTGGGGCATAAATCCGGACCCGGAAGTTTCCGCCATTGCCAAGGCACATACGCCTTTTATGGATAAATTGTGGAAGGAATATCCGCACGCAACGCTCCGCACGGACGGACTTAATGTCGGTTTGCCCGAAGGACAGATGGGAAATTCCGAAGTGGGCCATATGAATCTCGGTGCCGGCAGGATTGTTTACCAGGATTTGGTCAAAATCAATAAAGCCATAGAAGACGGTAGTTTTTTTAACAACGAAACCTTGAAGAAGGCCTTTGAGTATGCCAAACAAAACCGTAAAAAAGTCCATTTGATCGGATTGGTTTCCGACGGCGGCGTGCATTCGCATATCAAACATTTGTTGGCGCTTACGGATATGGCGGCAAAATACCGGGTGCCCGCATACATTCACGCCTTTACGGACGGCCGGGACGTTGATCCGCATTCCGCTATCGGTTTTATTAAGCAATTGCAAGATTATATCAAAGATAAACCCGTTCGTATTGCGTCGATTATCGGACGTTATTATGCGATGGACCGTGACCGGCGTTGGGAGCGGGTCAAAAAAGCTTACGATTTGTTGGTGAAAGGCGAAGGAAAAAAAGCCCGGGATTTGATCCGGGCCGTTAAGGAAAGTTATGACGAAGGCATTACGGATGAGTTTATCAAACCTATCGTTCATGTCGATGAAAACGGTAAGCCCTTGGCCGTGATTGAGCCGGGGGATGTGGTGATTTTCTTTAATTTCAGAACCGATCGCGGCAGACAATTGACGCGCGCTTTGTCACAGGAAGATTTCCCGGAATACGGGATGAAAAAATTACCCCTGTATTTCGTAACCATGACCAATTATGACGATCATTTCAAAAATATCCATGTGGTTTTTCCCAAGGAAGATCTGAAAAATACCTTGGGCGAAATTGTCTCCCGGGCAGGGAAAACACAGTTGCGCATTGCCGAGACGGAAAAGTATCCGCACGTTACCTTTTTCTTTTCGGGTATGCGGGAGGAACCGTATCCCGGCGAAGACCGCATTTTGATTCCTTCACCCAAGGTGGCGACGTATGATTTGAAACCCGAAATGAGCGCCTATGAAGTAACGGATGCCTTGATCGACCGTTTGCAAAAAAATCCGCCGGATTTGGTGGTACTCAACTATGCCAACGGGGATATGGTGGGGCATACGGGCGTATTCGATGCTGCCGTAAAAGCAGTAGAAGCCGTGGATAAAAATCTTTCCCGGTTGATTCCGGTGGCCTTGGAAAAAGGGTACGATATCATTATCCTTGCCGATCACGGTAATGCCGATAAAATGGTGAACGAAGACGGAAGCCCCAATACGGCACATACGACCAATCCCGTACCGGTTATTTTAGTCAGCAAGAAACACCGGCCGCAGTTGAGAAACGGTATTTTGGCCAATATCGCTCCGACCTTACTGAAATTGTTGCATCTGCCCAAGCCCGAAGGAATGACCGAAGCATTGTTTTAGACAGACGGTCAGAATTCGGCGTTTTTCGGATAACGCGGGTAGGGAATGACATCGCGGATATTGCCCATGCCCGTGACGAATTGTACCATACGTTCGAATCCCAAACCGAAACCGCTATGATAAGCCGTCCCGAAGCGGCGCAGATCCACATACCACCAAAGTTCCTGTTCGTCCACGCCCATTTTGCGCATTTTTTCCAGTAAAACATCCAGACGTTCTTCCCGTTGTGACCCGCCGATAATTTCACCTATGCCGGGGAAAAGTACATCCATGGCTCGCACCGTTTTTCCGTCGGCATTCAGGCGCATATAGAAAGCTTTGATGTCTGCGGGATAATCGAATATGATGACCGGGCTTTTGAAATGTTTTTCGACCAAATAGCGTTCATGTTCGCTTTGCAAGTCAACACCCCATTCGACGGGATATTGGAATTTTTTCTTTTTATAGGGCTTGGATTGTTTTAATATGTCGATGGCTTCGGTATAGCTGATACGGACAAAACGGTTTTCCAACACGAATTGCAGTTTTTCCAATAGCGGCATCGCGCTTCTTTTCTCCTTAGGGAGCGATTTTTCTTCGTTTAAGAGACGTTTTTCGAGAAATGCCATATCCTCCCGGCGATTTTCCAATACGTAGCGGATGATGTATTTGACAAAATCTTCCGCTAAATCCATATCACCGTCCAAGTCCAGAAAGGCCACTTCGGGTTCCACCATCCAAAATTCCGCAAGGTGCCGTGTCGTATTGGAATTTTCGGCGCGGAAGGTAGGACCGAAGGTATAGACTTTGCCAAGCGCCATAGCGTAGGTTTCGGCTTCCAACTGCCCGGAAACGGTAAGGTTGGTTTTCTTCCCGAAGAAATCCTTGCTGTAATCCACTTGTCCGTCTTCGGTTTTGGGAAGATTGTTCAAATCCAATGCCGTTACCTGAAACATTTGTCCTGCTCCTTCGGCGTCGGAACCGGTGATAATCGGTGTGTTTACATAAAGAAAACCGTTGCGTTGAAAATATTCGTGAATGGCAAATGCCAGCGCCGAACGTACACGCATAACGGCACCGAACAAATTGGTTCTCGGACGCAAATGTGCCTTTTCCCGCAAAAATTCCAGACTGTGGCGTTTGGGTTGGATGGGATATTTCTCGGGATCGGATTCCCCGAGAATTTCCAGTTTTTGCACCAGTACTTCCACTTCTTGCCCTTTACCGAGACTTTTTACCAATTCTCCCTCGGCATACACGGCGGCTCCCGTAGTGATTTTTTTCAAAAATTCTTCGGGATATTTTTCCGTTTCCAGCACCAATTGGAGATTTTGCAGGCTCGATCCGTCATTCAAAGCAATAAAACGGTCGTTGCGGAAGGTTTTTACCCAACCGGCCACCGTTACGGGGATATTTAATCGTTTGCTATGCAGAACTTCTTTGACACTTTGCGGTTTTTTCTTCATCTTTCAATCCGTGATTGTTGAATGACAAAGATACAAAAAGCTTCCTTTCCGTGCTGTTGCCGGAAAGGAAGGCAGTAAAACATCCCCCTAGATTATGAATGATGGAAACTACTAAAGCCTATTGAAAAATACCGCCTTGTTTTTTGTTTTCCCTTTTTGTAAACAAACTTTCCAAATAACAGGCAAAACAGAAGTCCAACATTACTTCGGCCAAGACGGCCAGAAGAAAAACGGTTCCGATTATCAAAGAAACAAGGTGCCAATGCAGAAAAACGGACAAACCGAGCAAAAGGGCAAACATAAATCCAATTCTGGCGGCAAAAACTTTGGTGGAAGCATCGATTTTCCGCGGTTTAATGCGCAGGTATTTCATCACGGCATTCAGAAAAATGCACAAGGGACTGTAGCGGATACCGGCCGTTATTCGAATGAGAAAATCCGCCGTCAAGAAATATACGGGCCATTTCCATCCCGCAAAAAGGTACATCATCAAAATGGCGGCAACGATGGTGGAATAAAATTTAATCAAATATGCATTGATTGGTTTATAATTAACGGGACAAGCTTGTTCGGTCATGGTCGTATTTTTTTGTGTAACAAAAGTAGCAAAAATAATTGAGACGTACAAACTTTTTTTGAGTGGAAGTTGCAAAATTTTTTACCACTTAACGGGCGCCAAACCGTGCTTTTCCAAATAGGTGTTGGCTTGTGAGAAATGGCGATTGCCGAACCAATAACCTTTGTTGGCACTCAGCGGCGAAGGATGTCCCGAAGTGAGGATCAAATGTTTTGATGCATCGATGAGGGGGATTTTCTTCTTGGCATCTCCTCCCCACAGCATAAAGACCAGGTTTTCCCGTTGTTCCGAAAGCGCCCGGATAGCCGCCGTGGTGAATTGTTCCCAACCTTTGCCCGCGTGCGATCGGGGTTTGCCTGCGCGAACGGTGAGCACGACATTGAGCAGAAAAACGCCCTGTTCCGCCCAACGGGTTAAATTGCCGGTCGGCGGGAAGGGAATGCCCAAATCGTCTTCCAATTCCTTAAAGATATTGATAAGCGAAGGCGGAAAAGGTTTGACGTGGTCCTGAACGGAAAAACAAAGTCCGTGCGCATGCCCGGGCGTAGGGTAGGGGTCTTGTCCCAAAATCACCACTTTGACTTTGTCAAAAGGGGTTTTGTCGAATGCGTTGAAAATGAGCGAACCCTTGGGAAGACAGGTGTAACGGGCATATTCGTTACGAACGAAATCGGTCAAATTTTTGAAATATTCCTTGTTGAATTCTTCTTGCAAAACCTGTTTCCAGGATGGTTCGATCCGTACGTCCATAGCCGGTGGTAATTAATACGGCAAGATAAGAAAAACCTTCGGATGGCGGATAAAAATTAGTTTGGGTATCTTTGTAAAAAAAATTTTTTATGACCAAAGTGGTCCTGATAACCGGTGCCTCCAAAGGTATCGGACGTGCAGTGGGAACGTATTTGCACGAAAAGGGGTACCGGGTTTTCGGAACTTCGCGGAATCCCGGTCGGTATCAATCCGTATTTCCGTTGGTTAAAATGGATTTGACCGATGCCGGTTCCATTCGCGCCGCTATTGAAAAAGTTGTAGCGGAAGCGGGAAGAATAGATGTATTGGTAAACAACGCCGGCCGCGGGATGATAGGCCCTGTGGAAGAAACGCCCGATGAAGATATCCGGCATATTTTCGACACCAATTTGTTCGGCCTTATTCGCGTAACCCGGACGGTTCTTCCCGTGATGCGTAAAAATCATTCGGGATTGATTATCAATATCAGTTCCATCGCGGGTTTTGCCGGATTGCCCTATCGCGGTTTGTATTCGGCCACAAAAGCGGCTACGATGACGGTTTCCGAAACCCTTCGTTTCGAATTACACGGTTCAGGGATAAAAGTGGTGGATATTGCACCGGGAGATTTCAAAACCGGCATTGCCGAAGGTAGAATTTACGTGCCCAACCGGAAAGATTCGCCCTATTATCGTCATTATGATAAGGTGCTACGGGAAATTGACCAAGCCGTGGATAGTGGGTTGGAACCTGTGGTGATGGGGCGGCTCGTCGAAAAGATTATACGGATGCGTAACCCGAAAATGCAATATAAAATAGGACCGTTCGTGCAAAAAATCTTACCTTTGGCAAAGGTTTTACTTCCGCAAAGGATTTTTGAAAATATTATGCTCAATCTCTACAAACTAAAATAAAACCGTTATGAAATTTTTTATCGATACGGCCAATCTCGACGATATACGCGAAGCGGTTTCGCTGGGCATACTCGACGGCGTAACCACCAACCCTTCATTGATGGCCAAGGAGGGCGTAAAAGGAACGGATAACATCTACCGGCATTACAAAAAAATATGTGATTTGACCGACGGTCCCGTGAGTGCAGAGGTTATTTCCACCGATTATGACGGGATGCTACGCGAAGCCTTGCAATTGCGGGAAATAGCCCCGAATATCGTCGTAAAAATCCCGATGATCAGGGAAGGCTTGAAGGTAATCAAATACCTTTCGGGTATCGGTGTGAAGACCAATTGTACATTAGTGTTTTCCCCCGGGCAAGCCCTGTTGGCGGCCAAGGCCGGTGCCACGTATGTTTCGCCGTTTATCGGACGTTTGGATGACATTTCCACCGACGGTATGCAACTCATTGCCGACATTCGTTTGATTTATGATAACTACGGCTTCGAGACCGAAATACTGGCTGCCAGCGTGCGTCACCCGATGCATATCATCGAAGCGGCTAAAATAGGTGCGGACATTGTGACCACACCTTTAAAACCTTTATTGGCACTGCTTAACCACCCGTTAACTGATAAGGGTTTGGAAAAATTTTTGGCGGATTATAAGAAAAATAATGAAAGGGAGTAATTGATTATTCGAGGTTCTGAATCTCTAAATCACTCATGTTTTTTATCTCGTTTTCGAGGTCTTTTAATGCTTCCAATAGCAAATTGGATGTTGCTTCCATTTGCAAAGTAATTTTTTCCATTTCTTTTTTGCGTTTTTTCTCATTTAGCCTTTTTGGCGTAAAGATAAATCCTCCTTTCGGCGGTTCTTTTTGTAGTTTATATAATTTCATATACAAACCGTGAAGTAAAGTGTGCGGATCCTCAATGGCTTCAAATGTTTCCAGACTACTGAAAATTTGCCCTTCGCCGTAATACCATTTACCGAAACTACAATCCGTTTCAATTAACGGTACCGCTTTTTTGTCTAACGGTAAGCCCATTATAATTGCTTTGGCATAGGACATCCACCTTTTGTGACCTACACGGGCTTTCCTTATGAGGTCTAAGGTTTCTTTTTTTTTGCTCATGGTATTAATTTTAAAAAAGTTAATATAAAGATAATTAAAAGTTTGAGCATATGATATGATGTTTATCAAGAATTTAAAATTTTATTATAAAAATAAAACCCGGAATAAATCCGGGTTATTTT
>CAYUQW010000001.1:0-32519 GCA_964446985.1 uncultured Flavobacteriaceae bacterium | reverse complement strand
ACATAATGACCAAACTCAGCGTTAATATCAACAAAATCGCCACGCTGCGCAATTCCCGCGGCGGCAACTTGCCCGACCCTGTCCTTTTTGCCGAAAAAATCCAATCCTTCGGCGCCCACGGCATCACGGTCCACCCACGCCCCGACGAAAGACATATCCGCTATGACGACGTTCGCAAACTCCGGCCGGTAGTATACACCGAACTCAATGTCGAAGGCAACCCCATCCCGCGTTTCCTCGATTTGGTACTGGAAGTCAAACCCGATCAGGTAACGCTGGTCCCCGACGACCCGCACCAATTGACCTCGGATCACGGCTGGGATACCGTCAAACACAAAGATTATTTGCGTGAAATCATTCGCGAACTGAAAAAAAACGGCATCAGGGCCTCCATTTTCGTCGATCCCGTTCCTCAAATGATCGAAGGCGCCGTCGCAACGGAAACCGACCGTATCGAACTATACACCGAATCTTACGCCCGGCTTTTCGCCGGAGGCAAAAACGAACAAGCGGTTGCTCCCTATCGCGAAGCGGCAATCCTCGCTCACAGGCTGGGCTTGGGCATCAATGCCGGCCACGATTTGAACCTGGACAACATCCGGTTTTTCCTCGAAAACGTCCCCAATGTGGCCGAAGTTTCCATCGGACACGCCCTCATCTCCGAAGCCCTTTGGTACGGAATGGAAAATACGGTCCGTATGTACCTCCATCAAATCAACGAAGCCGGGAAAAATGCCTGAAATCCTTCATTCCAATATTATCGGAGAAGGCCGCCCGCTACTGATTTTACACGGATTTCTCGGATCCGGCGACAATTGGATCAGCTTAGCCCGGCGCTGGGCAAAAGAAGGCTTCCGTGTACATCTTATCGACTTGCGCAATCACGGAAAATCCTTTTGGTCCGATCGTTTCGACCTCGAAGTTCTTTTGCAGGATCTCGATAACTACATCGCATTTCACCGTTTGGACAAACCCCATCTGCTCGGTCATTCCTTAGGCGGAAAAATCCTGATGTTCGACGCCGTAAAAAACCCGGTAAATCGCGGTAAATATATCATTGTCGATATTGCCCCGAAAGCCTATCCGCCCCACCATCAATTTATTTTCGACGCGTTGAAAGCCGTAAATCCCGCCCTTTACCGCTCACGTGAAGATATCGAAAAGGCCTTGGAGCCTTACATATCGCAGAGACCTATCCGGTTGTTCATTATGAAAAATCTGAAACGCACCCCGGAAGGTTTTGCCTGGAAAATCAATATTCCCGTTCTCGAACGCGCCATGCACGAAAGCGGCAAAGCCCTGCCGCCAGGAACACGCTATGACAAAGAAATTCTTTTCCTCCGCGGAACAAAATCCCCCTACATCTCAGGCACGGATATCGACCTTATCCGTCAACATTTCCCCGAAGCACGGATTGTAAATATCCCCGCCGGACACTGGCTACACGCCGAAAAACCCGAAGCCGTTTTTCAAGCCGTAAAAACTTTCTTATCGTCCTAAACGTAAATTCGTATTTTTTTCTTATTTTTACAGAACAATTTGTCAATAAATCCAAAAACAAAACCGATATGAAAAAACTCATCCTCGTCTTGCTTATTGCCACGGGATTACAAGCGTATGCGGGCGGTTATCGCGTGGCGTTGCAAGGAGCCAGATTGTTGGGTATGGGACACGCCGGAACGGGCTTGTTTTCCAATGCCGAAACCCTGTTTTTCAACCCCTCGGGAATTGCTTACCTTCAAGGAAAATATCAATTCTCTGCAGGTTTGAATTTCGTTTTGTCCAATGTACGCTACCAAAACGCGCAAACCTATGCCACGGCCGAGACACATAATCCGGTCGGTACGCCGTTTTATCTCTATGCCACAATGAAAGCAACGGATAACCTGTATTTCGGATTGGGCATTTACACCCCCTTCGGAAGTACGATTAAATGGGATAAGGATTGGGCCGGCTCGCATTTGGTCAATACCATTTCGCTAACGGCCATCTATACGCAATTGAGTATGACCTATCGATTCAACCCGTATTTCAGCGTCTCCGCATCCTTCATTTCCGCCACCGGAAGCATCGATTTGGATAAAAACATTAACCGGTTCCAAACCGACGAAAACGGCAACCGTACAGGAATAGAATTACAAGCCAAAGGAATCACCGGTTCGGGATACGTTTTGTCGGCAAGCATCAGGCCCTCGGATAAATTTTCTCTGGGACTCACCTACCGCTCCAAAATTATTTTCCGTGCACGCTACGGTGAAGCCGTATTCCGCGACCAACCGGCATATTTCCCCGACAGAGACGCTTTCACGGCGGAACTGCCTATGCCGGCGGAATTCGATTTGGGGATGGCTTGGAAACCTTTGGATAAACTGACTTTGGCGGCGGATATGAATTACACCTATTGGTCCGTATATAAAAAATTGGATATCAAATTCAACCGGCTGGGCGAAACCGTTTTGCCCAAACATTGGCAAAATACCTACACATGGCGTTTCGGCGCGGAATACGCCCTGTCCGATGCATTACAAATCCGGGCGGGATATTATACCGACCAATCACCCATACCCGCCACTTATTTCTCACCGGAAACCCCGAGTTTGGATACGCGAAACTTCACTTTCGGATTCAGCTATACGCTGCATAAAATAACCCTCGATGCCGCCTTCCTCTACGTCAACGGCAAAGAACGGACGGATTCCTACGATTACTATAAAGAAGGTCTGAGCACGCCCCGCTTTTCGGGAACCTATGTGGAAAACGCTTTTGTCCCTTCCTTCGGTATTTCCTACAAACTTTAAAAAATTACGGTGATGAAAAAAATATTCGTATTGTTAGGTATAATTATTATAACGGGATTATCGGGATGTAAACCCGAATTCAAAAACCCGGTCAATCCGGATGACATACAAGCCGATGCCGGCGATGCCGATTTTACGCGCTATGTTGCCGTAGGCAATTCACTTACGGCCGGATATATGAACGGTACCCTCTATAAAAGCGGACAGGCGAATTCCTTCCCCAAACTGTTGGCAGACCGTATGAAAGAAGCCGGCGGCGGCGAGTTTACCCAACCTTACCTGGACGACGATACAAAAGATATCGGCGGAATGGTCATGGGCAACCAGGTGATTTTACAACCCAAACTCATCGTGGATGCCGGACAGGGAACGGTGGAAAGAATCAACGAAACACCGACGATGCAACTGGCACCGCATCCCGGACCGTACAATAATATGGGTGTACCCGGCGCCAAAATATTCCATTATGTTTTCAACGGTTACGGCAATATCGCCAATGTGCCGGCAGGCTTGGCCAATCCCTATTTCGTACGAATGGCTTCCTCACCCAATGTAAGCGTGCTGCAAGATGTCGTATCCCAAAACCCCACCTTCTTTACGCTATGGTTGGGAAATAACGATGTCTTGTGGTACGCCACTTCCGGCGGTGACGGTACCGATCAAACGGGAAACCCCGATCCGACAACCTACGGGCCGAACGATTTGACCGATCCGGGTTTATTCGCATACCTTTATAATCAAATTCTTCAAGCCCTCACGGCCAACGGCGCCAAAGGATGCGTGGCCACGCTGCCCGATGTGGCTTCCATACCTTATATGACCACTGTTCCCTACAATCCCGTCCCGCTGAGCGACGCACAGGCGCAAGCACTGAATCAGGCCTATGCACAATATAACGGCGGCTTGCAAGTAGCACTGCAAAACGGATTGATAACCCAGGAAGAAGCCGCCAAAAGAACCATTCACTTTGAAGCGGGACAAAATGCATTGGTCATCCAAGACGAATATCTGACCGATTTGACATCCTTGGGATTGCCGTCCATCCGCCAAACTACGGCAAACGATTTGGTGGTTCTGCCCGCATCCGGAATTATCGGAAAACCCGACCCCAACAATCCCAATTTATTGCTGGGCATAACATCACCGCTTGAAGACAAATGGGTTCTCACCGAAGACGAAATCGCGGAAACCCGTGCCGTTACCAACCAAATGAACGACGCCATCCGTGCTTTGGCACAACAATACGATTTGGCCGTAGTGGATATGGCCGCCGCAATGGATGAACTCGTTCAAGGACTGCGCCTGGACGACAACAGTATCTACACGGCCGATTATTTCAGCGGACTTGCTACGATGCCCAACCTGTTTTTCTCCCTGGACGGCGTACACCCCAACACCAAAGGATATGTCATCCTGGCCAATAAATTTATCGACGCCATCAATGCCAAATATCATTCCACCCTGCGGCATTACGACCCGGGTTACTTCCCGACCAATATCACCATCAAAACCCAAAATTAACGTCAGCAAATTGTCATTAATACTTAGCCGGGCATACAAACCCGGCTTTTTTATTTTCACTACATTTGTATGATCCTCCCAGCAAATGAAATCCGTATTCGAAGAAATATTACGCTTTGCCGTACTGATGCTTTCCCTCGTCATTGCGGACAGACTGTTTCGCGGCATCTATTTCGATTCCTTCCGGGACTTTATCCTTTTCGGTATTGTGCTGTTTTTACTCAATCGGACATTGAAACCCGTTTTGGTCCTGCTGACCCTTCCCGTCAGCCTGATGAGTTTCGGCTTCTTTTTTCTGCTGTTGAACACATTGGTTTTATTCCTTGCCGCCGCCATCATTCCTTCCATCCATATCAAAAGTTTTTGGACCGGATTTTGGTTCGCCACCATTTCAAGCCTTATTCAGCTGATTATCAACTCTTTAATATTTAACGACGTACAAATAAAAATCGATATTCATCGCGAATAAATCCGTGTTATTTTATTAAGAAAAAATCCTATATTTGCACCGCGGTTTTGGAAACCTCTGGCGAGAGACGTGAATGTTTCCTTAGCCCTAATCATTTAAAGCTAATTATTATGGATGATTTAATTCGTCACGTGGAAAACGAGTTAATCGAAAAAAAAGACGTTCCCCATTTCGATGCCGGCGATACGGTCACGGTTTACTACGAAATTCGCGAAGGAAACAAAACCCGTACCCAGTTTTTCCGCGGTGTGGTAATTCAAAGACGCGGAAGCGGGGCAACCGAAACCTTTACCGTCAGAAAGATGTCGGGCGATATCGGTGTGGAAAGGATTTTTCCTATCAATATGCCCACCATTCAAAAAATCGAAGTAAACAAACGCGGAAAGGTTCGACGCGGACGTATTTTCTACTTCCGTAACCTGCGCGGTAAGAAAGCGCGTATCAAAGAAAAAGTTTCCTTCAAGAAAAAAGACCAAAAAAATTAATTCAAAAAACCGGGGCTTAGCTTCGGTTTTTTTATTCAAGTTATGACAAAACACATAAATCATTGCATTAACCCTTGCTAATTTGACAATAAAAAAATTGAAAATGGAAAAAATCAAAGTACAGAACCCGGTTGTGGAAATGGACGGAGACGAAATGACGCGGATTATTTGGCATTATATCAAAGAACAATTGATTTTACCTTATGTCGATGTTCCGTTGGTATATTTCGATCTCAGCATCCAAAACCGCGACGCTACCGACGATCAGGTTACGGTCGAAGCGGCCCTGGCCATTAAAAAATACAATGTCGGCATTAAATGTGCCACCATCACGCCGGACGAAGCCCGCGTCAAGGAATTCAACCTGAAAAAAATGTGGAAATCCCCCAACGGCACCATCCGTAATATCCTGGGCGGTACCGTTTTTCGCGCACCGATTATCATCAGCAATATCCCGCGGTATGTTCCCGGATGGACCAAACCCATCGTAATAGGCCGTCACGCCTTCGGAGACCAGTATAAAGCCACCGATATCCTGACCAAAGGCAAGGGAAAACTCAAACTGGTTTTCGAACCCGAAGAAGGCGAACCGCAAGTCTATGACGTGTATGATTTCCAAGGCGACGGCGTGGCAATGGCGATGTACAATACGGACGAATCCATCGAAGGTTTTGCCCGTGCTTCGTTCAACCGCGCTTTGGATTTGAAATATCCGCTTTATCTATCCACAAAAAATACGATTCTCAAAGCTTACGACGGGCGTTTCAAGGATATCTTCCAAGAAATTTACGAGAAGGAATTCAAAGATAAATTCGAAGAAGCAGGCATTTGGTACGAACACCGCCTGATCGACGATATGGTTGCCTTCGCCCTGAAAGGAAACGGCGGTTTTGTTTGGGCCACCAAAAATTACGACGGAGACGTACAATCGGATATCGTGGCGCAAGGTTTCGGCTCTCTGGGACTTATGACCTCCGCCCTGATTACGCCCGACGGAAAAACCTTGGAAGCCGAAGCGGCACACGGAACCGTTACACGCCACTATCGACGCTGGCAAAAAGGCGAAGAAACTTCCACCAACCCCATTGCTTCCATCTTTGCCTGGACAACCGGACTTCGTCATCGCGGAAAGTTGGATAATAATGAAAAATTGATTAACTTTACAAAAATTTTGGAAGACGTGGTAATAAAAACCGTCGAAAGCGGAAAAATGACCAAAGATTTGGCATTATTGATACATAAAGATAAATTGGAACGTAAGCATTATCTCAACACGGAGGAGTTCTTGCAAACGCTTAAAGATAATCTCGATAAGCGTCTGAACGCTTAGAGGTTTCATAGCTGTGTTTTGCCCGGCTCTGCAAAGGGTCGGGTTTTTTATTTTGCACAAAAATTACTTGCCTATACAGAAATTCCGGAAGATATGATCCAACAAATCGTCCGTGGAAATTTCGCCCGTAATTTCACCCAAGTAGTGCAAGGCTTCGCGAATATCCACCGCCAACAAATCCGTTGAAATTCCCGCCTGCAATCCTTCCCGCACATTTTCCACCGCAGCCAAAGCCTTACGCAACGCATCGGTATGACGGGCACGCATCACCACCAAATCCCCGGAACGCACACGACCCAAATCCACTTGCGCCGTCAGGAATGCTTCCAAAGCGGAAAGACCTTTACCCGTCTTGGCCGAAAAAGGAATAATTTCAAGACCCGTTTCTTCGTGCAAGCGTTGAGCCAAACTTGTCGCTTCCGGTTCATCGATCAAATCGGTTTTATTGAGAATCACGGCAAAAATCTTATCCGGGAAATCCGCCTTCCACTTACGTATTTTCAGTAGTAATCCGGAAATATCCTTTAACTCGCGTACGTCAACGGTTACCAAAATAATCCGTGCTTCGCGCATCTTTTCATAGGTCCGTTCAATACCGATTTTTTCCACTTTATCCGCCGTTTCGCGCAAGCCAGCCGTATCGACAAAACGGAATTTGACGCCACCCAAAATCACCTCGTCCTCTATGGCATCACGCGTGGTTCCGGGAACATCGGTCACAATGGCTTTCTCCTCGCGCAGCAACAGGTTGAGCAGCGTGGATTTACCGGCGTTCGGTTCACCGACAATGGCCACGGGCAAACCTTTTTTCAGAATATTACCGGTCTCGTAACTGGCAATCAACCCGGACAAAACGTGCGAAATATCTTTCAACAATCGATCAAACCGCTTCCTGTCGGCAAATTCCACGTCTTCTTCGCTGAAATCCAATTCCAACTCCATTAACGACGCAAATTCGACAAGTTTGGCGCGTAGATTTTTCAACACGGACGAAAATCCGCCGCGCAATTGCCGGAAAGCGGCATCGTGTTCCCACTTGCTCTCCGCGTCGATCAAATCGGCAACGGCTTCGGCGCGTGTCAAATCCATCTTGCCGTTGAGAAAAGCCCGCAGCGTAAACTCTCCCGGCTCGGCCAAACGCACACCGGCTTGCAAAAAAACCTCTACGACCCGCCTGCGGATATACGGCGAGGCGTGAACCGATATTTCCACGGCATCTTCCCCCGTGTAGGATTTCGGCGCACGAAAAACCGCCACCATCACTTCGTCAATCACTTCCGAACCGTCGGTAAATTCGCCGTAATGTAACGAATATCCCGGCGCATCCTTCAACGATTTCCCGGAAACAGGCCGGAAAAACCTGTCGCAGACTTCTATAATCCCCTCGCCGGAAAGCCGGAAAACGGAAATGGCACCGCGACCCGGCGGAGTGGCTTCGGCAATAATTTTTTCGCGATATTTCATAGGACAAAATTACGTTAATTCTCCCAATGTCAGCCGGTTTTCCCTTGATCCGCGAGCAAGCCGTTCCTTCAAAATCAAGTTTTTTTCATAACTTCGTGCCTATATTTTTCGTATGAACAAAGCCGTAGAAAGCTGGAAATCAAAGCTAAAACAAATAGACACATTTATATTCGATATCGACGGTGTCATCACCGACGGTAAAGTCTATACCCTGCCGGACAATCAATTGGCACGGACCATTTACACCAAGGACGGATTGGCTCTGAAATATGCCGCCGGCAAAGGCTACCGGATTGCCGTTATCAGCGGCGGAAATGCCGAAGGTATCCGCGACCGCCTGCAATATTTAAATATCAAAGACGTTTTCCTGAAAAGCGACGATAAATTACCCGTCCTACTGCAATATATGAAGGAGAACAATTTATCGCCGGAACAAATCGCCTATATGGGCGACGACATTTTCGATATTCCCGTGTTGGATTACGTCGGCCTTTCGGCAGCCCCTGCCAATGCCGCCCGCGAAGTACTGGAACGCGTCGATTTCGTCACACCGCAAAACGGCGGCGAAGGTTGCGTGCGTGAACTCATCGAACAAGTCTTGCGGGTCCGCGGCGATTGGTTTGATCTATGAGAATCCTCGTCCCTCACTTTCTCGAAGCCGTACGCTGGAAAAATCTCCTGCTTATTATCCTGCTGTACCTGGTTTTATTTTACAAATTCCTGGCTCCCTACTACGATATCACGACTTTTCTCCTGCTCCTCTTGGCCACATTGAGCATCACCGCCGCCGGCAATCTGGAAAACGATTTGTACGATACGGAAACCGACCGCCACAACCGCAAATTCAACTTCTACCATCACCACGACGAAAGAAACATCTACCGCCTTTTACCTTATATATTATATGTCGCCGGTCTGCTGCTTGCCTGGCTCTTCCTGATCCGGATCCACAAAGGATTGTACATCTTGTATTTTCTTGCTGTCATCATCCTTCTGTTCGATTACAACCGCATTATCAAAAAAATGCCTGTTATCGGAAATTTTATCATCAGTATTCTTCTTATGTTATTGATTTTCAATATAATAATTTTTTATACCTTACACTATATCGATCAGTTGAAATTACTGTTTACGGCGCTTTTTCTTTTCCCCGTCAATATGAACCGCGAATTGGCCAAAGATTTTTTGGATCGTAAAGGCGACCGCAAAATGCAATATCAAACTCTCCCGCTCATTTCCCCGAAAAAAGCCCTTCGATTAATGTTTTTTCATATCATTCTGCTATTGATTTTACTGATAATTTTCTATTTTAATCCGCATATATCGAGCATAGCCAAAATCTATTATTTCGCAATGATTTTTATCCCCGTATCCGTGCATCTGAACAAATTGATTCGCGGAAAAATAAACTTCAAACGCTTGGCACGGTTCTACAAAATTTTGTTACTTTTAGGCTTGTTCGGAATTATTTTAATGTAAATGGCTTCATACGAATTCGAATTTAAGAAAATCCTGCTGCTCGGTTCGCAATCACCGCGGCGAAAGGCATTGATAGAGCAAATGTTTATCCCCTATCGCAGTGTCGTCATCGATTTCGACGAAAGCGGTTTGAACACGGCCGATCCCGTTGTTTTAGCCAAGGAAAAATCGAAACATTACCCGCATCCTTTGGCCGGAAACGAAGTCCTGCTGACTGCCGACACGTTGGTTCTGCTGGACGGAAAACCGTTGGGAAAACCCGCCAACCAATACGAAGCGCTGGATATGCTGGAAAGTCTCTCGGGAAAAACCCATTCGGTTACCACCGGCGTATGTCTGCGGGAGAAGAACAATCTGTATTGTTTTGACGACACCACGGAAATACGTTTCAGGGAACTTTCCAAGGAAGAAATGAATTTTTACGTATGCCGGTTTATGCCCTACGATAAAGCGGGCGCTTACGGCATACAGGAATGGATAGGAATGATCGGCGTGGAAAGCATCAAAGGTTCTTTCTATAACGTAATGGGACTGCCAACGGAAAAATTTTGGATTAACTGGCTGAAAATCAATAATTTTTTATTTTGATTTCACCACAGGCACCCGGAAACGCACACTGACGGGAACGCCGTGTTTCACCGCCGGAGACAAAGGCGGCAATTCTTTCAGCAATCGATTAAAACGGGAGATAAAAAAGGTTCCGGAGACGGAATCAATGCCTTGCATACGGCGAAGCCGCACATAACCGGTGCTATCCACTTGCAAATCCAACCAAAGCGTATCTCCCCGCACCGACAGTAGCAGCGAATCGCGCCATTCGGCTTTGGCCAAGGCTTGTTCCAATGCGGCGGAGAATTTACGCTTGAAACACCAACGTTGCATCTCCGGCGAATAATAGGTTTCGCATCCCGGATACAAAGGATACAAATCGGGAACGGAATCCGGCGCCGACCCTTGCTCCGTCACCGAAACATTATGCCTGCAAGCGGAAAGCAATACGAATAATATGAGAAAAAAAGCGGTGCGCATCCATCCGTTTTTTCAAAATTAACCATTTTCCGGTTTATCGTCACCGTTCCGGATATCGACCCGGTGCAAGACGGATAAGGCTTCGATCAAACGGTCTTTTTCGCCCGGTTTCACCGCAATGGTCAGTTGCATATCCTCGGCCGATTGCCTGCCGGTGATTTTCAGGTTCATCCGCTTGACAATACGCATCACTTCATTGATTTTATCGTAGGGGAAGCGGACCGTTAATTCCGTTAGGATTTCTCTCTCGACGATTTCCGCCTGTTCCAAAACATCCTTGGCCGCGGTTTTGTAGGCCTGTATCAATCCGCCCACACCGAGTTTTACTCCGCCGAAGTAACGCACAACTATCACCAAAACATCGGTCAATCCGGCACTTTTGATTTGATTGAGAATCGGCGTGCCGGCGGAATGAGCCGGTTCACCGTCGTCGTTGGCACGTTCTTCAATGTTTTGCTTGCCGATACGGTAGGCATAGCACCAATGCCTTGCCGCGTGGTGTTCCGATTTGATTTGCTCCAAAAACCGTTTCACTTCATCACGGTTCTCCACGGGGAAAGCGTATCCCAGGAATTTGCTCCCGCGATCTTTGTAGATAGCCGGTCCGGCCTGCGCGGCAACGGTTTTATAGGTATCTTCCTTCATAGACATAATCGTTTCCTCGACGATAGTAGTAGTCCAAGCGGTCCGTCCCGATCATTTCGGTTTTCAGCCAAATTTCATCCTTCAAAACGGGCGATTTCAATCCTTTGCCCCAAACCGCCGGTGAAGTAAAAATCCTCGCTTCGTCCCATAAGCCCGCTTCGATAAAAGCCGTTAAAACCCGCCTTCCGCCTTCTACCAAGACGGACTGGATATTTTCCTCATATAAAACTTCCAACACTGCTTCAAGATCCCGTGCCTGCCTGTAAATGAGCCCTTCATCCGGAAAATCCGGTTTGACCGGCCCTAAAAAAATGCTTCTTTCCGCACGGGAAACCAATGCGAATTTGCCTTTGAGACCGCTACCGGACAATACGACGGGAACCGGATTGTTATAATCCCATAACCTGCTGTCCAAAAGCGGATTATCGGCCAAGAGCGTATTTTTCCCGATCAAAATCCCTTGTATTTCCGAACGCCATTTATGCACCAATTGTCGTGAAAAATCGTTTGTAATCCAGTATTTTTTATTTTCCTCCGGCGCCATAAAACCGTCGGAGGTCCGGGCCCATTTCAAAATGATATAAGGCCGTTTGCGTTCGTGCATCGAAAAGAAAAAACGGTTGAGTTCCCGTCCGTCGCGTTCCAAAATGCCGGTTGTCACGTCTATTCCCGCTTGACGCAACATCTCCACGCCTTTTCCCGCCACCTTGTCGTTCGGATCGATATTGGAAATGACCACCCGCGGAATTTTTTCGCGAATAATCATCGTGCTGCAAGCGGGCGTTTTCCCGTAAAACGAACAAGGTTCGAGATTGACATATAAAGTTGCCTCCTTCAATAATTCCTTATGCAGCGTATTTTTAACGGCCATTACTTCGGCGTGCGGTTCTCCCGATTTCCGGTGCCATCCTTCACCGATAATTTGGCCGTTATGCACCAGAACCGCGCCAACGACCGGATTGGGATAAGTGGTCCCGCGGCCGTTCAAAGCCAAATCGAAACAACGTCGAATATAGGTTTCGTGGCGGTTGCTCATTTCAAATGTTTGTATTTACGGTAGAACACAATTTTTTTCTCGGCTTTGTTCCCTACCCTGTCACGCACGATGATGTGCAAAATATGTTTCTTTCCCGGAAATGACAAATCGTTGAAATCATAGAAAACCTTGCCGGTCTTATAGTCATATTCCGTCAAAATCCATTGGCCGTCGATATAAGCATTTATCGAAGCAATGCCCGTTTGATCGTCTCGTACGCGAAAACGCAGGTAGCGGTATTTGGAAATCCATTTGCCATTGGCAATATTCAAACCCGAAATAACGGGCGGTATGCTGTCATAGGCAACGAAAAACATTCCGGGACGGCTCGTCCGCATAATGATACTGTCGTGTTTTTTTCGGGATGCCGCATAGACTTTTTTCAAATTCCGGGGATTAACCCGCGCCAAATAGGCATATTTTTTCAGATTTCCCGGCACGGATTGCAAGCTGTATCGAACCGTAAAACTTCCGGCCGTCGCTACATCGTAAGGTTTGATATCGACACCGTTGATATATTCGGAAAAATTCAGATACACATCGTCATAAAAAGTTTTGGCAGGGAAAAAAATATCCGTTTTATCGCCGTGAATACGAAAAGGTTTTTTATGGTTTACGAAATAAGGCGTTCGCTGTACTCCTTCCGCTTTTTCGATAGGAGAAGTGCCGTTTATCATTGTCGTTACGACGGAAGTGTTTCCCTGAAAATCCGACACCTCGATTTGCACGGCATAACGTTCTCCCGGTTTGACATCAATAATTCCTCTTTTGACCAACGCGGCAAAAACGGGCAATTTGGCTTCGGGATGTTTCCAAAGACGCTGTATGTATTTGCGGTGGTGATAATAATAGGGATAATCGATCAACACATTGATATTTCTTGTAGTGGAAAAACTGATTTCATCCATCCGCGTTTCGTAAACTTTGATACCGTTCACCTTCATCCGGATATCATACACCCCGTTCTTGTTCCAGGTTTCGCTTTGCTGATCGAACGTCATAATTCCCAACCCGATTTTTCCGTAGGCCGATACGGGATCAACCTCATATTTCCCGTCGGATAAAAAATGCAAGATTCCGGGGACACGGCCGTGAACGGCATTAACGTGGGACGTATCGTTCAGGGCATAAAAATATATGCCTTTGATTTCGGGTCTGACCGTATCGGCGGGAATAAATCCTTCGCGCATAGGATTCATCGGATGCATCATATCGCGGCGCAATTCGAAATGTAAATGCGGTCCCATCGATCCGCCGGTATTTCCCGAATAGGCGATAATTTGCCCTTTTTTGACGGGGAAACGTCCCGGTTTGAAGGACAAATCGATATAAAAACGCTTCTTTTTGTATTGTAGAGATTTAACATAATCTTCCAATTCACCCGCAAAATCGCTCAAATGTCCGTAAACGCTGATTTTACCGTCCTTGTGCCGGATATAAACGGCTTTTCCGTAACCGCCGCGCTGCACTTTGACACGCACAATATCGCCGTCCGCCACGGCATAAACGCGCCAGCCCGTCCGTCCTTCGGTTTTTATATCCAAGCCGGCGTGAAAATGGTTGGGACGCAGTTCACCGAAAGTGGCCGATAAATGCAAAGGCAAATCCAAAGGTAAACGATAGCGTGCAGTATCCTGAGCGAATACATACCGGGGAATAAGGTAAAATAATATCAAAACAAGAAAAAAATTTTTTGTCATACCCTGCACAAATCGAATGATTTACAAAGTTACCTTAAAATTTTCATACCCCGGAAGGGACAAAAATCATACCTATTATTTTTTGTAAATTTGCAGTTAATCAAATATCCGACAATATGTTCGAAAATCTCAGCGACAAACTCGACAAGGCCTTTCATATTCTCAAAGGACGCAGTAAGATTACGGAAATCAATGTAGCCGAATCACTCAAAGAAGTGCGGCGGGCTTTGTTGGAAGCGGACGTTAACTATAAAATCGCCAAGGATTTTACCAAACGCGTTAAGGAAAAAGCCCTGGGCGCCAATGTTTTAACTTCGTTAAAGCCCGGACAAGTCTTGGTTAAAATCGTTCACGACGAACTGGTCGAATTGATGGGCGGACAAGCCGAAGGAATCAATCTTTCGGGCAAGCCGTCGGTCATTCTGATTGCCGGATTGCAAGGTTCGGGTAAAACCACTTTTTCGGCCAAACTGGCCAACCGGCTGAAAACCAAAAAGCATAAAAAACCTTTGCTCGTGGCCGGAGACGTTTACCGTCCCGCAGCCATCGATCAATTGAAAATTTTGGGCGAACAAATCGGTGTGGAAGTCTATACCGAACCGGAGAACAAAAACCCCGTTGAAATTGCCCGCAATGCCATCGAATATGCCAAGAAAAACGGTTTCGACACGGTCATCATAGATACGGCCGGACGTCTAGCCGTGGATGAGGAAATGATGCAGGAAATCGAAAATATCAAGAAAGCCGTAAATCCGCACGAGACGTTGTTCGTTGTCGATTCGATGACCGGTCAGGATGCCGTCAATACCGCCAAAGTTTTCAACGAAAGACTGGATTTTGACGGCGTGGTGCTTACCAAACTGGACGGTGATGCCCGCGGCGGTGCGGCTCTGTCGGTAAAAGCGGTTGTCAACAAGCCCATTAAATTCATTGGAACCGGCGAAAAAATCACCGATTTGGATATGTTCCACCCCGACCGTATGGCCGACCGTATTCTCGGAATGGGCGACATTGTCAGTCTGGTGGAAAAAGCCCAGGAACAATACGACGCCGAAGAAGCGGCCAAAATGCGCCGTAAAATTGCCAAAAACCAATTCGGTTTCGACGATTTTCTGAAACAAATCCAGAAAATCAAGAAAATGGGCAATATGAAGGATTTGATGGGAATGATTCCCGGCGTGGGTAAGCAATTGAAAAACATAGAGATAGAAGACGACGCCTTCAAGAGTATCGAAGCCATTATCTATTCGATGACACCCGAAGAACGACGTAATCCGAAAATTATCAATTCTTCGCGAAAAAAACGTATCGCACGCGGATCGGGTACCAGCATTCAGGAAGTCAACCAGCTGATCAAACAATTCGAGCAGATGAGCAAAATGATGAAGATGATGCAAAAAGGCGGGCCGAAAAACCTGATGCGTATGTTCGGCGGACAACGCGGATTTCCCGGAATGAATTAATTATGACGAAAATTTTATACGGGCAACCGGTAGCGGATGAAATGCTCGACAAGCTTCGACAAAAAATCGACAAGCATTTCCTGCAAACCGGCAAACGCCCCGGACTGGGCATCATTATGGCGGGAGAAAATGCCGCTTCGAAAATATATGTGAAAAACAAAATCAAAGCCGCCGGAAAAACAGGATTCGACATTTTCTTTGAAAACGTTAAAGACGAAAAAAATTTAATCCGGACCATAGAAAAGTTCAACAACGATCCCGCCGTTCACGGATATATCGTTCAACTGCCCTTGCCCCCGGAAACGGATACAAATGCCACTCTGGATCGCATTGACCCGGAGAAAGACGCCGACGGTTTTCATACAAACAACCTGGGGAAAATTATGACGGGAGCGGCCGATATCTTTCCCGCAACGCCTTGGGGCATTGTCAAATTATTGGATTTTTACGGAATTTCCGTAGAAGGAAAACACGTCGTCATAGCCGGAAGGAGCCGTATTGTCGGGCGTCCGCTGGCGGCAATGCTGTCGGGAAAATATGCCTTCGGAAACGCTACGGTTACCTGCATTCACAGCCGGACCAAAGAACCGGAAAAATACATCCGCGAAGCGGACATTTTTATCTCGGCCATAGGGAAACCGCTTCATTGGACCAAAGATTATTTTTCGCGTGATACGGTAATTATCGACGTAGGCATCAATTTATTTCGAGGAAAAACGGTAGGCGACGTTCATTTTGAACAAATCCGGGATTTTGTCCGGGCCGCTACACCGGTTCCCGGCGGAATCGGGCCGCTTACGGTAGCTTCCTTATTGGAAAATACGTGGAAATTGTTTCTGCGACAAACAGAAGGCATTAAATCTTAAACAGCCTGTACAGATTTCGAATTTGTTCCGGCTGGCCCAAAACGATAATGGCCGAACCGTTCACCAAAGGCGTATCCGCCGGCGGATTGATGATATATTTTTTATCCGGCGTTTTATATCCGATAACGGAACATCCCGTTTTTTGCCGCAGGTTCAAATCACGGATGGTTTTTCCGAGGTATTCTTCGGGCAAATCCTCGATATGAATTTCGACCAAATTGTTCTTTTGTCCGCCGTTTTCCGCGGAAAGGGCATCGATAAATTCCACCAAATCCGGCATGAGGATCAAGGAGGCCATATATTCTCCGCCTATAACTTCCGGTAGCGTAACGTGATCGGCACCGGCGATTTTCATTTTCTCGGCCACTTGTTCGTCGGAAGCACGGGCAACGATATTCAAGGAAGGATTCATTTGTCGTGCCGAAAGAACTATGAGTAAATTTTGGGCATCGTCGTTGATAGCGGAAATCAAGGCCTCGGCCCGGGTCAAAGCGGATTTCTTCAATATTTCGTCATGGGTGGCGTCTCCTTCGAGAAAAAATACGTTTTTATGCGCCAGCAAATCGTCTTCTTCCGGTTTTTTTATGTCTATCACGACGACTTTCCGGTTATCGGCCAATAATTTTTTAAGCGCTTGGCGGCCGGTACGTCCGTATCCCGTAAGAACAACGTGGCCTTCAAGCCGGGCGATTTTCTTTTCCATACGTTTGACAATTAATTTTTTGAAAAAATTTTCACCTATGATATATTCCGTAACAACACCGATGGTATAGGCATACACGATGATACTGAACAAGATGAGAAAAACGGTAAAAATTTTACCGAACGTATCCAGCGGCATCACCTCGCCGAAACCGACCGTCGTAACGGTAATGACGGTCATATAAAACGCATCGACCCAATCGAATCCTTGCGAAAAGTGATAGCCTAATGTTCCTGTCAACAACAAAAGCAGGAACAATGTAACGGCCAGGATAATATCGTTTTTCAAATGCCGGAACATACGAAAGGATTAATCCTCAAACGATTGCAAAGTAACCAGTCGCCGGTAAATACCGTTTTTTTTCATCAACTCGGCATGTGTTCCCGTTTCCATCACTTTACCGTGGTCCATCACTACAATTTTGTCGGCATTCCGGATAGTGGAAAGACGGTGCGCAATGACCAACGACGTATGATTTACCATCAGCTTGTCCAAAGCCTCCTGTACCAAACGTTCCGATTCGGTATCCAATGCACTGGTGGCTTCGTCCAAAATCATCACCGGCGGATTTTTCAGTACGGCCCGCGCAATATTGATACGCTGTTTTTGTCCTCCGGAGAGTTTATTGCCGCTTTCGCCGATACGCGTATCGTAGCCCTGTGGCAATTTCATAATAAATTCGTGTGCATTGGCCACCTTTGCCGCACGGATGACTTCTTCGTCCGTTGCATCCGGTTTGGCGATGGCGATATTATTCCTGATCGTATCGTTAAACAGAATGGATTCCTGCGTAACAATGGCCATCAAAGCCCGCAAATCTTTTTTCTTGATTTTCCTTATATCAATACCGTCCATTTTGATGGCGCCCGACGTTACATCATAAAATCGTACCAACAGATTGGCCAAAGTCGTTTTTCCGCTACCGGATTGTCCCACCAAGGCCACCATAGATCCTTTCGGTACGGTAAAGCTGACATTTTTCAAAACATCGTCGGCTTCGTAGCGGAAAGACACATTCTCGAAACGTATTTCCCGGTCGAAACTTTTCTTGGAAACGGCATCGGGGGCTTCCTGGATTTCTTCTTTCGTTTCCATAATCTCAAAGACACGCTCGGCCGACGCCAATCCGCGACGAACGGCATATCCGGCACGGGCAATATTTTTTGCCGGCGTCAGAATATTGTAAGCCAAACCGATAAAGGTAACAAACGCCGAAGCCGATAAGGATTTTTCGATAAGCACCAAATGTCCGCCGTAACCGATGATTCCGGCTATGACCGCCACCCCGAGTACTTCGCTCAACGGCGATGCCAAATTCTGACGGTTGGCCAAACGGTTGGCACTTTTATACAAACGTTGTATGATATGCTTAAATTTTTTGAAAAACAGCCCTTCGGCATTGAAACTTTTTATTACCTTCATCCCCGTAAGCGTTTCCTCGGTATGGCTGAGAAATTCAGATGAAATACGTTGTTGCTCCAGGGAAGCACTCTTCAATTTTTTTCCTATGACGGAAATAATCAACCCGCTTATGGGCACAAACACAAGAATAAAGATTGTCAGTTTGGCATTGAGAATCCACATGGCCAAAACGGTAAAAACAATGGTCAACGGATCACGCACCATCATTTCAAGCAGTATAACCGTCGCACTTTGTACTTGATATACATCGCCGGTGATGCGTGTCAGAATGTCTCCTTTTCGCCTGTCGGTAAAAAAACCGACGGGCAAGGAGACGATTTTTTTGTATAAATCCAAACGAATATCGCGCAGAATACCGTTACGCAGCAAAGTACCGAAAAACAATCCGGCATATCCGAAAATATTTTTGAGCAGCACCAGGAGAATCACCAGAAAAATCACCAGTTCCAAGGCTTGTCCGGGCGAATGATCTTTCAAAAAGCCCGACCAATGATAGGCCAGCCATCCCGTGGCGAAACTTTTCAGATGTCCGATACCCGTCCATACGGGAGGCGCAGCAACCACCTCTTTACTCATCCCGAACAAAACATCAAGCATCGGTTTGATGACCAAAAAGGTCAGCATGCCGAAAAAGGAATAAAAAACATTGCTCAAAATATTCAGTCCCACCAAATGCTTATACGGTGAGGCATAGGACAAAATCTTTTTCAAATTTTTATCCATCGATTCCCAGTTCTCGTATGATGCGATCGATTTTTTCGCCGGCTTCTTTTTCCAGGACGGGCAATTGGGATTTATCCTTCATATGATAATTGACACCGATGTAGAATTTGATTTTCGGTTCGGTCCCGCTCGGCCGTAAAGCCACCTTAGTGCCGTCTTGCGTGTAGAAAATCAATACGTTGGATTGGGGAATATCCGTTATTTTTCTTTCGCTTCCGGCACTGTATCTTATCACGCCGGCGGCATAATCTTCAATGGAAATTACGGGAGAACCGTCAATGGTTTCGGGCGGATTCTGACGAAAACGCACCATCATTTTGGTGATTTCCTCCTTACCTTCCAATCCTTTTTTCACCAGCGCCACCAATTTTTCCTTGTAGAAGCCGTATTTTTTATAGCTGTCAACCAAATAATCGAAAAACGACGAACCCAAAGCCTTGCTTACGGATGCTATTTCGGCGGCAAGCAAACCGGAGGTGATGCTGTCCTTGTCACGAACAAAATCGCCCACCATATAGCCGAAACTTTCCTCGCCTCCGCCGATGAAATTTAATTTTCCTTCGTTTTCCCTGATAAGTTTGGCAATCCATTTGAAACCGGTCAGACTTCGCTTGACGGCTACTTTTTCCTTCTTGCCTATTTCGAGAATCATATCGGTGGAAACGATGGTCGAGGCAATAAATTCGTTGCCGGTTAATTTCCCTTCGGCGCGCCAACGCTCGATCAGAAAACGGTCCATCACCGCCATCGTTTGATTACCGTTGAGCAGACGCATTTTTCCGTCGTAATCCCTTACGGCAACGGCGATACGATCGGCATCGGGATCGGTGGCCAGGATAATATCGGCATTTATCTCATCGGCTTTTTTCAAAGCCATCTCAAAGGCAGAGGGTTCTTCGGGATTGGGTGATTCCACCGTGGGGAAATCTCCGTCGGGAACGGCTTGTTCCTCTACGATATGAAAATCCGTAAAGCCGGCTTTATGCATGGCTTTGGGCATAACGGTTACGGACGTTCCGTGCAACGGTGTAAACAAAATTCGCACGTTTCCCCTGTCGTGATTGCCTCGTAAGGCATGACTGATGCTTGCATTGATAAAAGCTTCGTCGAGCGACTCGTCCACATATTGTATCAAATCCGGATTGCCGTCGAACAGGATATCCGAGAAATCGACACGGGCGATAGCGTTGACGATTTCCTTGTCCTGCGGCGGCACGACTTGGGCGCCATCGTTCCAATAAACCTTGTATCCGTTATATTCGGGCGGATTGTGCGAAGCCGTCAGGACGATACCCGCATCGGTTTTCAGGTAGCGAACGGCAAAAGACAATTCGGGCGTGGGACGGAATTCCTTGAACAAATAAGCCTTAATCCCGTTAGCCGAAAAAACATCGGCAACAATACGGGCAAATTCCCGGCTGTTGTGGCGCACATCATAATTGATGGCTACGGACAAGGATTTTTTGGGGAACTTGCGTTTCAGGTAATTGGCTATGCCTTGCGTATTTTTTCCTATGGTATATTTATTCATCCGGTTGGTTCCGATACCCATAATTCCGCGCATCCCTCCCGTACCGAATTCCAAATCCTTATAGAACGCCTCCACCAACTCGTCGGAAGGCGATTTTATCATTTCGGAAACGGCTTTTCTCGTTGCTTCGTCGAAAGGCGGTTTGGTCCAAACCTCTGCTCTTTTGATTATTCTTTTGATATTCATATCTCCTGCAATTTTAGTCATTGGCTAATTTCCAAACGGTTAAGAAAATATATCTTGTCCTGGCATCGTAAATATCCCAGGTAATTTTATCGGGTGTATCTTCGGGTGTACGGTTATACGGATAGAGCCAATTGAAAAAAGATACGACAGGCAGATGGTTTTTATAGAAAATGACCCCGTCGCTTGTCGACTGTACATTGGCATATTTTTTCTCGATCATTTCTTTTTTCAGGATAACCCTCGGACCGCGTTTTTCCCTGTTGACCTTCTCCAATTCTTTGAAAAAATTCTTTTTACCCAATTTTTCCGCCAAATAAATATTGTTCGGATCACGCGAAAGCGTATCCACAAAACCAATCTGATCGACATCCACCACCGCCAAGGTTTTGGTCAAAGGGAAAGCCGGATGTTTCAGGTAATATTTGGCACCCAGATGGTTCTCTTCCCTTCCGGAGAACAGCGCAAAAACGATGGAATATTTCGGCGGATAACCTTCTTCGGCGGCTTCCTGAAAGCGTCCCGCCATTTCGAGTACGGCCGCAGTGCCGCTTGCGTTATTATTGGCTCCCGGATAAACGATGGTATCCGATTTTCCCAGGCCGTCAAAATTGGCGCAAACGAGTATGCATTTGTCCGGCTCTTCGGCACCTTTGACATAAGCCACTACATTTTGCGAACTCAAAATCTCATCCCGCGTATTGAAGGTTATGCGAACGGGAATTTTCCATTTTCGCTCGCGGCGGTTGTGATAATACACCGAGTCGAGGTCGTCATAACCCAAATCCTGCAAAATCTTTGTTCCTATAATAAAATCGTAAAGCGAGTCCACCTGAATGTTATGCACTTTCCTTCCGCCCGATTGATAGATATGATCATAAATCTCCTTGAATATTTTATAATGTTTGGGATCAAAATACAGCATGGCACGCGCGCCCGCTTCCTTGGCGGCATTACGTTTCAACATATACGAATGAATGGGATCGGCCGACCATTTGGAAGGACGTAAAAGTCCCGTAAGGATTTTATTACCGAAATGATCCGTAGGCTCGCCGGCTTTGACCAGAACGATTTTTCCTTTAACGTCTTTGTAGGCATAATCGTTCCATCTTTCTTCCTTAATACCGTAGCCCGCATAAATGATTTCATCGGCATTGATACTGATACTGTCATGCGGGAACAAACTCAAAAAATCCTTCCCGATAACGAATCGGTTGAGATCGGTGGAGATGCTCACATCGGGCTTATTGGGCAAAACGATATCATAGGATTGCAAATAGGATTCGAAATATTTATCGACATTATACTTGATGAACTTCCGGGCAAGGAAATAAGCGGCTTTCAAATCGGCTTCGGTTCCCGTCTTTCTCCCTTCGAGCGAATCGGCAGCCAAAACTTCGATATCGTCGCTCAAATCTTCGGCCGAAATGCGGTTGGCATATTCCAACGAAAGAAAATCCTCGGACACGGCCGGGCGCCAATTTATCAAAAGAAAAATCGGCATACTCAGCAAAATCAACAGGAATCGTTTGCCGGGGCGGATATCGCAAAGTTTATAAAGCCCGTTAAAATTAATTTTCATCGGCCTTGTTGTTTTTCTTTCGCGGTGCAAATTCCATTTTATATATCGCCCATCCGAAACCTACGACGAGATGGAGCATCACGATAATAAAAAGAATGGTGGCAAGCGACATAATATTTTTGCGGTAAAATTAGGAAATATCTTCCGATCGTTAAAATCTGTAGGTAAAGGAAACCGAAGGAATCATCGGAAAGAGGCTGAATTGATAAACACCGGGATCATAATTACCGGTTCGCGGATTATAATCCAGAACTTGATACATAAAAGGATTTTGTCTGTTGTAGGCATTGTAAACGCCAATCGTCCATATTAGTTCGCCGTGTTTCAATTTTCTGGGAAACATCAAGGAGATATCCAACCGGTGATAGGGATGCATGCGGTATCCGTTTCGTTCCGTGTAGATATTTACGGGAATGGTATAGAACTCGTTATTTTCCGTGAAAACGGGCAGTTGATATTCGCCTACCGGCAAGGTTACGGGCAATCCGGAACCGAAATTCCAAGCCATACTCATAATAAACCGCTCCGAAGGTTTATACCGCAGGACAATATCTATGCTGTGTGTACGATCGTATTTGAACGGGAAAGGACGTCCGTGGTTTAACTCCGGGAAGCGCAAGGTGGAGCGCGACAAAGTATAAGCCAACCAGCCCGTCCATTTACCTTTGGTCTTGCGAATCAACCATTCCCAACCGTAGGAACGGTTCAATCCGTTGTGATAGAGTAAATTTTCCCAATTCTTCAACGAGGTTTGCAGGAAAAAGGTTCCCGGTTTGTAGAAAGGAATGCCGGTGAGTTCTTTGTAGTAAATCTCCGAGGAGACATCCCAGGAATTGTCCTTGTTGCTCCAAGCGGCACCGACGGCGGTTATCCATCCTTTGGACGGCGGTAATTTGGTCGTGGAAGGCATCCACAAGTCGATGGGAAGGTCCAAATTGGAAGTGGAGAGCAAATGCACCGGTTGTTGCATCCGCGCATAGGAGGTTTTTATGGAAAAATGCTTATTTACCAGAAAATTCAATGAAATTCTCGGTTCGATATCGTTGAAAATCCGGTTGTTCACGATATAGTTTGCCGACCTGATACCGAGACGGCTCGTCAGACGCCCGGACCATTTATGTTTCCATTGGGCATAGGCATAGACATCCGAGGAGAAGAGGTTCAGATTACCGATAAGCGTATCCGTTTGGGAACCGTTTTGTTTTACTTTGAACTTGCTGGCGCCGGGCGAAAAAATATGGTAGATGTAACCTGTGCCGAATTTCAATTTGTCCCGGGACGATATATGCCAGGTGGCATCGGTTTTCAGGGAAAAATCTTTGATTCCGGAGAAATAGCGGTAGGAAAGTTCGTCGGTATCACTTGTCATTTTGTCTTTTACTTCGAAACGATAACGCGTAAAATAAGCCGTCGTATTGAGGAAAAACCCGCTACGGAAAATGTGGTTCCAACGTAAAGACATCAAATGGTTTCCCCATCCCGTGCGGAATTTGTTTACGGCATCCCCCTCTTTGAATTGCATACTGAAAGCATCGTCGCCGTAATACCAAGAAAAATAGAGTTGGTTTTTGGGGTCCAACACGTGATTTATTTTGGCATTGAAATCGTAGAAAGTATAACCGCCCGAACCTTCCCCGGCCAAGCGTTCGAGGGCGCGGAGAATCAAATCGTACATAAAACGGCGTCCGGAGACAAAATAAGAAGTTTTGCCTTTTTTGACCGGTCCTTCCAGACTCAATTTCCATGTAAGCGCACCGATGGAAAATTCCCCGTGCCGCTCGAATTTGTTTCCGTCACGTGTACGGACGTCCAACACCGACGAGAGCCTGCCGCCGTATCGAGCGGGAAAATCGCCTTTGTACAAATCGGCGCGTTTAACGGAATAGGCATTGAAAACCGAGAGGAAACCGCCCAAATGATTGATATAATATAAAGGCACATCATCCAGCAGATAGAGATTTTGATCGTTGGATCCGCCGCGTACATACATCCCGCCGAACAATTCGCTTCCGGCCAAAACACCCGGCAATTTTTGCATCGCTTTGATCAGATCGGGTTCCGACAAAATAACGGGCATTTCGATGATTTGCGCCGGTTTGAGTTGCACACGGCTCATTTCCGTCTTCCGCTCAATACGGTTGGTTTTTACCGTTACCTCCACCTCTCCCAAACTTTCTCCCGGCTCCAAGCTAACGTGAAGCACGGAGGGAATTTTATCCGTAAACGATTTTTGGAAATTTTTGTATCCGGTGAAGGACACCCATAAGGTCAACGTATCTTTTTCCGGAACAATCAGATCGAAATAGCCGTATTCATTGGAAACGGTACAGGTTTGCGTATGCTTTTCACACACATTGGCACCCAGCAATTTTTCCCCGCTTTGTGCATCGGTTACATAGCCTTTGAGATGTACGTATTGCGCCGAAACAGGCATAATATTCGCCAATAAAATCGCAAGTATGCCCGGAAATAATTTTTTCATTGGACTATGACCATTTTTTCGGTTCGCGAAAAACTGCCTATCATACCGATACCTCCGGAGACATTGCCTTCCAGATTATCGTAATAATTTCCGGGACCGAAATCGTCGGTTCCAAGCTCAGCCTGAGAAGCGAATTTGTAATATTCGTACAATTCCTTGCTTATCCGGTCAATTTTCAGAACCAATACGGCCGGTCCCTGCGGGTAGCCGTCATAATTCCAATAAAGCGGTATGGTCCGGGACTGCCCGTTAAAATATTCGTCGCTGAAATAAACGCCGTAAGAAAATTCGAAGCCGTTAACCAGGGAAGGATCCGCCGGCAAGTCGTCGGGAATCACGGGATAAAGCGGCTCACGGTATCCGCCCGTGTCCAACTCGGCCGTTACGCGGTAATAATCGTTTGTAGCGGAATCGTCATAAAACTTTACATCGGTTTCGATCAGAAGAGCATATTCATTATAATCCGAATCATAACTTGACACGAACCTCCGACCGGTAATCTCCGTATGCACCGTATCGGGAACCTGCGTTGTGCCGGATAATTCTTCACCGCCGGAGAAAACAGCTTTTACGGTGTAGCTGTTGCCGGATACCGCCGGTGAGGAAGACAAAAATATGCCATCGGGAGAACATTGGAGATTTTCCACAAATTGCCCGTTTTCCCATAAGGAGACGGTCGCATTACGTATTCTTCCGTCCGTACCCAAATTCCATTCGTGGACCCCGTAGGTTTCGGTCAAAACCACGCGAACGGGCCGGACGGTGGAAACTTCACCGAACATTACGGGAATATCCTTTTGTTCCGGCAGATGCAGATTGGTAACTTTTTTGGTGCAAGCATTCGAAATTAAACCGGCAAGAAGTATGAAAAACCGAAAATTTAATTTTTTCATACATCAATAATACGATTTTTCTCAAAAAAAAACAAAAAAACAGGTTGTTACCGAACCGGTTTAAAATCGATATAGTCCTCGGGATTGACCGGTTTTCCGTTGCGCCACAATTCAAAATGCAAATGCGGTCCGGTGGTATTTTCTCCTTTGTTTCCCGAAGCGGCAATGACTTCCCCGGCTTTCACGCGGTCGCCGGTTTGTTTGTACAATTTTTTGTTGTGTTTATACACGGAAATAAAAAATCCCGGGTGTTGAATCACCAGTATATAACCGTCACTACTGCTCCAACCGCTGAAAATGACGTAACCGTCGGCTATGGCCTTAACGGGCGTGTTACGGTCGAGTACGATATCGGTTCCGTAATGTTTGTGTGCCAAATCGAAATGCTTGCTGATAATACCGCGCGCCGGCGGCAGGAAAGCGAAATCCGTCCGTATTCCCTTGCCGGCATATTTTTCCTTGCGTCGCACTTCACGTCGAAGCAGGGAATCTTCCCGCGAAGGTGCCAAATCGAGACTGTCGGGGTGATAAACGATTTTTTTTATCTGTTCGGGGCGAATGGAATCGGCGCTGACTTCTCCCGTCATAATTTTACGCAAAACGTTCAAATAATTTTCCTGCCTTTGTACGATATTCCCCAGAGAATCGTTTTCCAAGGTGAGTTCGTACAATTTTTTCTTTAAATCCGCCGAAGGATATCCCGGTATGTATTCTTTGAGCGAGGTGGAAGCAATCAGAAAAATGGTTCCGGTCACCAACAATACGGCCATGCTTCCGAGAATTAAGAACACATTCAAACGGTTCAGGCTCAAATCCAGTTTATGCTCGAAAGTATCTTCGTCGATAATGAGCAAGCGATACTTGTCCGTGAGTTTTTGCAGTAGCGATCGTTTCTTTTTATTTTCCATATCAATTCATTCGCAAGGCAATCGTCATTTGTAATCCTTTGCTGGGCGGCACATACCGGCAAACCCCTCCGACACAGACCAACCCGCCGCGCGTCCTTCCGTATCCGAGCGTGATGCGGTTTCCGTGATTTGTATAGACAATGCCGGCATTGTAGTAGTGAATCTTTGTCAATCCGTAATTGTACATATCCGTCACATAAACGCCCACACGGCCGTTCCAATTGTATTCGAAACCGCCGGCAACCCAATTTTTCTCATCCTGCTTGGTAAACAGGTGTTCCAATTCCACACGCAACGAAGAATAATGCGGGAGACGCCATTCCCAGTCGGTGATAAGGGTGGAAGCGTGCACCATCTCACCGTGGCCTTCGAGTTTTGCTTGATTGTAATACTGATCGACCAAATGAAACGAAGCTTTGAGTTTCCTTCCGATTTTTTTCTTGACATTGATATTAAAATCCTGGTAATACAAGGCTCCGGCAGCGGCGAAAGGTCTTTTGTAGGTGCCCGAAACGGGATAAAATCCGGCCTTCAATGCGTGCCAGCGAGCGAAATTCAACGACACTTTCGTTCCGTATTTTCCGCCCAGAAGGCTATGGCGCTTGAACCGGAAAAACACATCGGCCTGTCCGCCGATTTCGCCCACGCTCCGGTCGTCGAAAGAGATGCCCTCCTTGGTGGCATAGACATACAGCCCCGTGAGCAGATAATCGTGCTGTTTGGTCAATGAAGGAATATAATTGACCGTGCCGGTGTTGTAAAAATTGCCTTGTAAGTTACGTTGCGCATAGAATTGCATATTTTCCGAGCGTCGCAAGGTGATGTCCATTCCGAATCCGCGGACGGAATAACCGGCATTGAGCCAATAGAGATCGCCGTCGAAAAGAACGCGGTCGTTCAAAATGCCGTGTTCAAACAGCGCATCGGGCGTTTTGTAGGCATACAGAAACGCCAAATCCACATTCCCGGGATGCGTATTGATTTCCGCCGCATAGACATTGACCGATTCGGGCAAACGCGGATTGTTTCCGGTGGGCTCGTAGCGGTTGAGGACGGAGAGATTAAGGTTGGTTGCCGGCAATTTTTCCCACCATTGATTCACATTTACGTTCACCGACGCCGCTGAAATCACCGAGCCGGCCAATTGCATTCCCGTACGCATCCGTCCGCTGAGCAAGGTGGCTTTCAAGCCCGGCATAAACGTATATTTCAATCTCAAACCACGAACGGCATTGTCGATACCCAAAGTACGGTCGCGCCACGAACGCAAGAGCATTCCCTCGCCAAGCTGTTCGTAGAAATAACCGCCCGTTACGTCCCAAGGGCCTTGGCGGTAGCGGATATAATAATCCGTCAGCAGATTGCCTTTCAGCGCGGGGTCGTATCCCAACAAAGATTGCGGCAGATAGGCTTCTTCCACCGCTCCCGCCGACCAAGGGCCGTTGACATAATCCAAGGTAACATAATGCATCCCGCGGAGTTTCCCTTCCGGAGCGCGAAAACGGGTAACGGTATCGTTTTCGTAATACTGCACGGTGGAAATCACACTCCCCGACAGATGCGATTCCTGAGCCAAAGCATAAACCCGGAAAAGAACATATAATAATAAGGTATAGGGGATTCTTCTCATACCGGCCTATTTCAACGACTTGATAAACGCAAACAATTTTTCCTCGCTTCCCGGTGTGTAACTGTTTTTGGTATAAACAATTTTTCCTTTGTAAATTACAATCAAATACGGCACCATATTGTTGATATGCAAAGCGCGCTGCAAATCCCCGTTGAAATCGTGATACACCTCGTAGGGCCAATCGCGTCCGTTGACCAAAGGCTTGATACGTCGGGCGGTTTTTTCGTCATCGATGGAGACGGCAATCAATTTTACCCCGGTGGCATCTTGCCATTCTTCGTAATTTTCGGCGATGGCGTCCAATTCGCGAATACAAGGAACACACCAGGTTGCCCAAAAACTGACAATGACCGGTTTGTCATCATTTTTGATTATTTCGGAAAAATCGTGTTTATTTCCGTTTAAATCCTTAACTTCACCCTTGGGAAGCGGCGAAAGTGTAACAAATGAAAAAAAGATGAATCCTAATAGTGAGAGCAAAAGATTTTTCATATCGATTAAATTTATGCAAGTTTAAGAAATAATTCAAAAACGATACCATAATGAATCAAAATCCTCCTTTACGCAGAGATCCCAAAAGGAAAATTTTACTGGGCGTCTGTGCCGGCTTGGCCCGCTATCTCAAAGTGGATGTGGTGATTGTGCGGTTGGTTTGCGTACTTTTATTGATTTTCGGCACCTTTTTCACCTTTATCATTTATATTCTTCTGGCTGCTATGATGCCCTTGGGACCGGAATATCCGGCAGGAGCCGATGCCGCTTACGACCTGCAACCGGACGGTGAAGAAGCCAGTGCCTCAGGAAAAACACTGGCGGGCGTTTTGCTGGTTACCCTTGGATTTATCCTGTTGATAAGCAATTATTTCCATTGGTGGAGTTGGCGCAAGCTTTGGCCCGTCGTTCTCATAGCCCTGGGCTTATATATCCTCTTTATGCCCGGACAATCCGGTAATGACGATTTCGATAATCAAATACCCGGTTCGGACGAGCAAAACATCAACGATCAAACTGACAATTAATTCCAAAAACCAAAAAATTATGAGCACTAATAACAGCATCCGTCAAAGCAATATTTACACCGGTATTTTCCTTATTCTCTTGGGAATCACCTTCTTGCTCGATAATTATCACGTTATCGATATCCGGTGGCACAACATCTGGCGTTTGTGGCCCATATTATTGATTTTCTGGGGATTACGCTATTTCAACTTGAAAGACGGCATCCGGGCCGCTTTGAATATCGGTCTGATGTTGTTGTTTTTTATCCTGCTTTTCTTCCAAGGTCCGGGACATAGGGAAAGATCCTTTTTCAATAAAGAATTTTATTTTTCAACGGATAATGACAACGAGGACGATAATGCGGAAGCGGACAACGCCGAAAACGATTTTTATTTCTCCGAAGAAATGAAAGGCGATATTAAGGAAGGCACCGTACAATTGAATCTGCCCGCCTTGGAATTTCATTTGAATGAATCCACGCCGAAACTCTATGAACTCATCGGCGAAGATATTCCGTTCGGACTGAAAAAAGATATGAGCGTCAACGGAAGAAAGGTATTTCTGCACATCTATCCCGCCAAAAAAGACGTCAATCTGTCGGGGCATTCTTCGAATTTGGAAATGAAACTCAATGAAACGGTCAAGTGGAATTTCGATATCAAAACCGGCGCTTCGGATTTGGAATTGGATTTGAAAAATTTCAAAACGGGTAAAACCGAAATCAGTTCCGGCGCGTCAAGTATCGATTTGACTTTGGGCGACAAGAGCCCCAAACAGGAAGTCGTGTTGAACGCCGGTGCATCGGATATACATCTGAACGTGCCCGGAAAAAGCGGTGTGCGCATCGTTTATAACAACATTTTCAGTTCGAAGGATATGACCGGATTTGTGATGAAGGGGAAAAACACTTATGAAACTCCCGGATTTGACAAAGCGGCCAACAAAATTTTCGTCCGTATTCAATCGGCCATAGGCAATTTCGAAGTGGAACGGTATTAAACTCTCCGCACGGTCCCGCCCCTTACAGGATGTCAAAAGCATCGCGGTCGGGGCCGAGCGGCATTTTTTCCCTGACGGATTGCAACAAAGCGGGATCCAAGGAAACTTCAAGTACTTTTTCGTCATTTCCTGCCGTGGCGAGAATATCTCCGTCAGGAGAAACCAAGCAGGTATCTCCGGCATAGGATATGCCGTTCCCGTCCTCTCCCGTCCTGTTGACCCAGATCACGTAAGCCTGGTTTTCCACGGCCCTTGCCGGCAGCAATTTCATATAAGCGTCGCGGCGTTTGGCCGGCCAATTGGCCACGTAAACCAAAACATCATAAGCATAAGTACCCGTTGATTTGTCAAACGTGTTGCTGGCCCAGACAGGGAAACGCAAATCGTAGCATATCTGCGGCTTGAACAGCCATCCTTCCTCGCGGATAATTTTCCGTTCCGTTCCCGGCGTGAAAAAACGGTGTTCGCCCCCGTAGGTAAACAAATGTTTCTTGTCGTAGGTATCGAAAGTTCCGTCGGGACGAACCCAAAAGAAACGGTTATACAAATGACCCTCTTCTACAACAAAAGCGGAAGCGGCGATAATTTTCCCCGATGCGGCGGCCCATTTTTTCAGCACGGGCAATGCAGGATATTTTTCCGCCAACGAACGAATGCCGGCCCGCATACTGAAACCCGTATGAAAGGCCTCGGGAAGAATGACGGCCTGCGAATCGTCAGCCGTGCGTGACAACAACTCTTCCACCCGGCGAAAATTTTCCGGCGGATTTTCCCAGGCTATGTCAAACTGCACCAGGGACAGGCGAAAAACGGATTTGGTCATACGGCCGATTTATACCGCAAAAGTAAGCATTTATCAATGTATAATCATCAGCCGGACATTATTGATAAACAGTTTCACGGCAATGGCCAGCAGAATAATACCGAAAACCTTACGGATAACATTGATACCCGATTTGCCGATAAAGCGTTCGATTTTTTGGGACGATTTCAGTACGGCATACACAAAAATCATATTGATCACAATGGCAACGGCAATATTGACCGTGTGATATTCGGCGCGGATGGTCAGGATGGTTGTCAGCGTTCCGGCCCCGGCAATAAGCGGAAAAGCCAGCGGCACCACCGAAGCGGTTTCGGGTTCTTCATCCTTGAAAATCCGGACACCCAGAATCATTTCCATAGCCAAAAAAAACAAAATGAACGATCCCGCAACGGCGAAGGATTGTACATCGATGCCCACCAGACGGAGAATCTCTTCGCCCACAAACAGAAAAGCGATCATCAACAGGCCGGCAATGATCGTAGCCTTCTCCGACTGAATATGCCCGACTTTCTTCCGCAGATCGATAATCACGGGAATGCTTCCCACAATATCGATGACGGCGAACAACACCATCGTAGCCGTAAGGATTTCTTTCAGATCAAACATTCGTAAAAAATTTGCGCAAATGTAGGGATATTTTTATTTTCAAAAGCAATTTTCAGTCCAAAATTACGATTTGTTCAAATACAGTTTCCATTGCACGGAAATACAGCATATTTGGGGATAATTCGGTTTCTCATCCGGTTTTAACACACATAATTTTTGTTTATTTAATTTATTAATAATTTTACAATCAAATTGATTAAAAAAATGGATAATAAAAAAATGGATAATACGAATCTTTTCATACACGCACCAAAAGAATTGGTAACAGACGCATTTTTAACATGGTTGCTTTACTTTTTAGACAGTAAGGTTGAATACCAAAAATATAAGCAGCAATTATTTAATAATTTATTTCTATCGGAAAATGATTTCGGGAAAAAAGTTTCCGGGATTAATGTAAGTAGACAAGCTGGTGTAAATGGGGGACGCATTGATTTACTGTTAGAATTTAATTTAGATAATACTAACCAAACTATTTTATTTGAAAATAAAACTTGGACGACTACCAATCTAGATCAATTACAAAAGTACAAAGAGGGTTTACCAAACCTGTATAAATATATTTATTTAAAATTGGCATATCTTAATTATGCCGAAAGAAAATTAACCGAGAAAGTTGGTTATAAACCCGTTACTTCCCAAATGTTATATGATACACTAAAAAACATGTCGGATCTTCACCCTTTTATAAATCAATATGTAACTTATATCAAGAAAACATTTGTTGATTACATAAATAGTTTTCAT